>JBDSKU010000364.1:0-7778 GCA_039916745.1 Nitrospiraceae bacterium | reverse complement strand
CTCAGCGAAGCAATATCTGGATGGACCTTCAGTGGCATGGCGTTAGTTATGGGCCGGATAGGATCCAAGAACTTTCATGAACAAGCAGCGACCGGTGATTTCCTCAACGGCTCTCTTGACCCGGTCTTCCTCAATATGCCCTTCAATATCGACGAAGAAAATGTACTCCCAGGCTTTTCGCCTGGAAGGACGAGACTCAATCTTCGTCATACTTAGGCCATGCGAGGCAAAGGGCCTGAGCAGGTCGTACAGGGCCCCGACTTTGTCTTTTACCGAGAGCATCAATGAGGTCTTATCTTTCCCTGTCCGCTGAGGCGGTTTCTGAGACAAGATAAGAAAACGGGTGACGTTGTTCATATTATCTTCGATACGGGCCTTGATGACCTTCAATCCGTATAGCTGGGACGCTAACTCCGATGCAATGGCGGCAAGAGAAGGATTCTCCACGCACAGTTCCGCTGCACGTGCCGTACTCGCCACCTCCGACACGGGCACATTCGGGAGATTGGTTTCTAGCCAACTTCGACATTGGGCAATAGCATGGGGATGAGAGTGAATTTTCTTCACCTCTTCCATCAGGCCAGACTTCGACATCAAATGGTGGGATACCTCCTGGAGAATTTCTCCATAGATAAGGAGGTTGGAATCAATGAACATGTCGAGCGTGTGGTTGACAACTCCCTCTGTTGTATTCTCGATCGGAACCACGCCAAAGTTGGCGCGCCCTCGCTCGACTTCACCGAAAACGTCTTTAATGCTATTGGCTGGGATATATTGAGCCGACGACCCAAACTTCTGCATGCAGGCCATATGCGTAAAGGTCGCTCGAGGCCCGAGATAAGCCACCTTCTGAGGGCCCTCCAGAGAAAGGGAGGCGGACATGATCTCTCGATAGACTGGCCGAATTGCCTCGGAAGGGAAGGGCCCGGAGTTCTGCCGTATGAGACGCTCGATGATGGCCGCCTCACGCGCCGGAGTATGGAGATTCGCCTCGGCGTCCTGCTGCTTCTTGAGCTTACCGATCTCAATGACACTTTTGGAGCGCTCATTCAGCAGACGCAACATCTCGTCATCGATGCGGTCGATTTCTTTCCGGTAGTCGGAAAGGTCTCCAGGCATAACAAAACCTCTCTTTCCAGCCCAGTGAGGCGGCCACCCGTCCGTCGGCTGGAATGACACGAGCGAAGTATGGAATGATACAGGAATCATTCCAGGCAATGCAAGGAGACCCTCGCCGTTTCATGGACTTGCGTGAGGTGTTCCCGTTGTTTGAGCCTATATTCAGAACAGTCTGACAGGGACCAGAACTTTCACGAGAAGAGGAGGGAGGTGGGCCGTTTGAAATGATCGAAGGCCAGCTTCGTGACTTGGCGCCCACGGCCGGTTCGTTCGAGGAAGCCGGCCTGAATCAAGTAGGGCTCATGGACATCCTCGAGGGTACCCTTATCCTCCTGGACCGCCGCCGCCAGTGATTCGACTCCGACCGGCCCCCCGGCGAATTTATCGATAATGGTGAGCAGAATCTGACGATCCATCTCATCAAACCCCGCCGTATCGACGCCCAGCCAGGCGAGCGCATCCTGAGCTACGGGCTGGGTAATGCGTCCCTCCGCCTTGACCTGAGCATAGTCGCGCACTCGTTTGATGAGCCGGTTGACTATGCGGGGAGTCCCGCGAGCGCGACAGGCAATTTCCCGTGCTCCGTTGGAGTCGATCGGAATCCCGAGCACCCCTGCTGAACGGGTCACGATGGTCTCCAACTCCGCTGGAGAGTAGAATTCCAGGCGATGGACGAGGCCAAATCGGTCCCGAAGCGGGGAAGTCAGAGCACCGGCCCTCGTCGTGGCGCCAACTAACGTAAAACGCGGGAGATCCAATTTTACCGTTCTGGCTGCAGGCCCTTGGCCGATCACGAGATCGAGCTGATCATCCTCCATGGCCGGATACAGCGCCTCTTCAACGGAGGCGGGAAGCCGGTGAATCTCGTCAATAAACAGGACATCGTGCTCTTGGAGATTGGTCAAAATCGCGGCCAAATCACCTGCATGGGCCAAGACAAGGCCGGAGGTCGACCGGAGGGAGGCTCCCATTTCACGAGCAATGATATGCGCGATCGTGGTTTTCCCTAATCCAGGTGGACCATAAAAAATCGTATGGTCGAGTGCTTCGTTCCGCTGCTTCGCCGCCTCGATACAGATCCGCAAGGACTCTTTCATCCGCTCTTGGCCGATGTACTCATCCAAAGTCTGAGGACGCAGCACATTCTCGGTACTACGCTCTTCGTCCGTAATCTGTGTGCTGACCACTCGCTCGGCCATCGTTGAGGGAGCCTCTCTCGCTGTGTTCTTATTTCTTTTCAGGCGTTGGGAGATACCTGGGTGGAGGCGGCAAGGCCCCTTGCCCAGGCGTTGCCGTACTCCCGCAGTCTGGAGGGCACGTCTTACCGCCCTGGGTTGGATCCGGGAGGTTCTGTTCCATTTTCTCCAATTGACACTGCGCGAGCCGCCCCCCGTCCTGTCTTCCACAGCGGCCCGGCAGAGAGGAGCTGCCAATTTCGCGGTAGCCCTCAGGACAAGATCCACAGACGGACAACAGATTCGCCCCGAGCGGAACACATTGAACGAGGGTAGGATCGCCGTCCTTGCAAATCTCCTTAGACTCAGTCACTCCGGTCGTCGCGTAGCCTTCAGGGCACTTACCGCAGATCTTCCGGATGCTTTTCGGTTCGCTCGTTTCTTCGGCTTGCACGGGCATGGCCCACAACCCCAATAGCAGCGCGACAAATCCGATCGATAGGTGAATCCAGGCTCTTTGTTGGGTCGATCTCGCCATCATCCTTACCCCCTCGCCAGCTCTTTTAAACATTCACGAATCATGTCTTTCAGCACGATGGACTCAGGATTGGACTTCTTCACCTGTTTCAATGCCTCTTTGGCATCTTGCGGGCGATACCCCAAATTCACAAGCGCGGACAATGCGTCATCGAAGGTCACATCCTGCCCCTGCCCGAGTGAATCATCTGTTGCGACGAGCCCAGGATGAAGCTTTGCGACCTTATCCTTGAGTTCCAACACGAGACGGCTGGCCGATTTGTTCCCAATCCCTGGAACCGTTGTCAGCTTCTCGACATCTGCCGACTGAATCGCCAACACGAGGTCAGACACCGGAAGAGCCGACAAGACACTGAGCGCCAGCTTGGGACCGACGCCGGAGACGCTGGTCAATAGCACGAATGCCTCTTTTTCCTGCGATGTCAGAAAGCCGAAGAGCTGAATCGCGTCTTCACGGACATGGGTATGTACGCTCAGAAAGGTGCTTTCGCTGAGACTGGGCAATCCATAGTAGGTACTGAGAGGGATGAATACTTCGTAGCCGACGCCATGCACGTCGAGAATCAGATAGGTTGGCGCCTTGAAGGCCAATCGGCCCGTCAGTGAGGCGATCATACTCTATGAGGCAACATAGGCTGAAGGTGTTCAGATTGAAGACTGAAAGGTTCGGAACTCCGACCTTCAGCCTGGATACCTGAATTGTTACCGTTGTTGTTCATCCAGCGGCAGCCACCTTCTCCATCACCTCGTTGGAAATATCAAAATTCGCATGTACTTTCTGCACATCCTCATGCTCGTCCAAGACTTCCATCAGCTTGAGCATTTGTTCGGCGGCCTTTTCCTCCAGCTTGATCGTGTTCTGCGGAACAAAGGTCACTTCCGCCAGCAGGGTCTCAATCTTCGCATCGTGGAGCGCTTTCTTCACGGCCTCGAAGTGGTGCGGGTCCGTGAGCACTTCAAAGCTTGAATCGCCCATCTTGACGTCCTCCGCTCCCGCGTCGAGCGCGAGGGAGAGCAACGTATCTTCGTCGACTTTGCCCTTCTCGATCGTGAGCAAGCCCTTCTTGTGAAACTGCCAGGAAACGGCGCCGGCCTCCGCCATGTTGCCGTGATTTTTCGTGAGGAGGTTCCGTAACTCGGCAACGGTACGATTACGATTGTCACTCGTAATCTCCATCAATACGCCGGTCCCTCCTGGCCCATATGCTTCCAAATGAAACTCTTCATAGATGACGCCGGGCAATTCCCCCGTGCCGCGCTGAATGGCTTTCTTCAGCGTATCGCCAGGCATATTGGCTTCTTTGGCCTTTAAGATGGCCAGCCGGAGACGCGGATTTCCGTCCGGGTCAGAACCTGACCGAGCGGCAATCGTCACTTCGCGGATGATTCTCGTGAAAATCTTCCCGCGTTTGACATCCATGGCCCCCTTGTGCCGCTTAACCGTTGCCCAATGGCTATGTCCACCCATATGTACTCCATGCAACCGGCTCAAGGAGAGCCGACCGCGCAAGAACATGATGTCGATCGATTAGAGCTGGTACACGTAGCACAGGGCTGAAAGGGAGTCAATTAGACCAGGGGGCACCCGCGACGGAACCAACTACTCAGAATACATCGACAACTGTATCCCGATGAGGACGATCAGACCAGCCCAGAGCAACTCCCATTTGGAACCAACTGTATGCGACGGGGAGCGAAACCGTTCGAGTAACAGCTTGGACGAACCAGCTGTCACGGCAAGGGTTCCCATCAGCGCATGATCCATTGCGATGTTGTACGCGGAGGGATGGGCTCCGTGCGAATGGCCAAACAGCATAAGCCCACCGGTGATGGCAAAGACGGGCAGGGGCAAACTCCATAGGCCATCGGGGATACGGCCAAGCCGCCGCAAGGCTTCAATGGCCCCTACAAGGAGCAGCAAGAATCCATAGATTTTATGTTGGAGGATTTCCGGATCTTCCCCGGAAAATGTCTGCAGAAAACCGAGGGGCCCGATTGGCCAGGCTTCATGATCGCTCCAAACCAGGAGGACGAGGCTGCCCGATAACATGGCGATGGGCAACAACAGCCTGAGCCACAAGAGAGACGTCAGGCGTAAGGACTGGCTCAACTCGGCACAACCCATCAGCAGGACAATGAGCCCGGCGAGATGGTGATTGAACTCCGAATAGGCGATGCCCTGAGCCGAGCCCTCCCACCCACTGACGATGATGCCATGGTGGTCATGACCGGAAGAATGTTCGCCGCCAGAGGCCTCAGCATAGAGCCAGCCTGCATCAATGGACAGGGCTACAACCATCACGGCGATGGCAAGCCCCATCCACAGACTCGCCAATCGGAACGCGACAGATGGCAGAAACCATCGCTGTAATGGAAAGGCCCATCCAGAAAACTGGATGGGCCTCTGTTCCCACGCTCGCACGAATCTATTCCTTACATGAACTTCATGAACTTATCTTTCGTCTCATCCATCACTTGAGCCGTAATGGTCGCCAGCCCGCGCTCCTTCGCCACCCGCTCGACTTCTTTGCGGGCCATCGGACGGATGAAATCAGGAATATTCTCAAGCCGCTTCTCAGCCTCAGGCGTCCAGGCCATCCCGTTGCTCGAGTCGCTCTTGGAATCGTCCATCACTTGCAACGTGATTGTCTGATACCCCTGTTTGCGGGCAAAGGCCTCCACGCTGCTCTGGACCATCGGTTTCACAAATGACGGAAGACGGTCGAGCTTTTCCTTCGCATCGGCGGACCAGGTAAACTCGGAGGTCGCTGCGCCACCGGTAGCAGGCTTGCCGCCAGAAGTCAGCCCCATTTCCGCCACCATCGCGGAGAAGGGACAACCGCCACTGGGCTTTTCTCCGGGCTTGCCGGCCAGCGCCGCTGTCGCTGCTGCGGCAGCCGGTTGGCCACCCTGAATCTTCTCGTTCAGATAGGCCGCCATTTGACCGGACCCGGCGGTAGCCTCATCTTTCAAGGTGCCCCGCGTCATCTCGAACGGCTCCGCCGCCACAGTTCGTCCACCCAACTGCACTCCGAGAGAACTCACCATCTGGGTTTCGCCAGGGTTCGTCACCATAGAAAACTTGGCGCTGCAAGACGGGCAGCCGAAGAACACGCCGAGCGTGCCCTCTCCAGGCTTCTCCACCTTCTCAAAGTTCATGTAGGTTTCACAATTGAGGCACACGAATTTCATGGCGTCTCCTCTTTAGCAGGCTGCGGAAAAACTATTGTGGTACAGTGGAAACTCAATGGCCCGCACATCTAGGACAACAGGAGCATATCGCACAGAATGCTCAAAAAGGCCATCCAGCAAGGCCGCAGCGAGCGAAGAGGCGAGGCGTACGCTTCGGTACGTTGAGTCTCTGAGCGATGCGAGAACGATGCTGGTGGACTTTTTCAGCATTCTGTCAGGGCGTAACATCACAGTTTATCGGCCAGCACCTTCTTATAATCGAGCAACGTTCTAATGCGCCCGGCGATTTCCTGGTACCGTTGAATCGTCGGGTACGTGTCGTCGAGCAACGGCTCACCCTTGTCGAAGGTGCGAGCGAGCTTCCGGTCGAAAGGAATTCGTCCGAGCAACGGCAGGTCCAGCGCCTCACACATGGCTTCGGTGTTGCCCTCGAACAACTCGTTCACTTCTCCACAAGAGGGACAGCGATACTCGCTCATATTTTCGACCATGCCCAGGACCTTGATACCCATGTCGCGGGCATAGGTGACGGACCTTTGCACCACGTCTGATGCCACTTCTGACGGGGTCGTGACGACGATCGCTCCCGCCAAATCCGGAATGAAGCCAGCGATGACGGGTGGCTTGTCCGCCGCGGCTCCTGGAGGCAAATCGACGAGGAGATAATCGAGTTCGCCCCACAAGACATCGGCTAAAAACTCACGGATGACGTTCATTTCCATCAGACCCAGCCACACCGGGCTGACATCCATCGGCCCCTTCCAGCGAACCGGCGAAGCATCGTCCAGAAAGAAGTCCATCGACGCGACTTTCACACCGAGCGGTCCGACCGGGGGAATCGCTCCCTCCGGCCTCATGATCAATGACTGACCATGCATACCCAGCATGCGAGGCACACAGGGTCCATTCAGATCCACGTCTAGTAATCCGACCTTCCCTCCCTGTCGCGCAAACGCCAGGGCCAGGTTCACCGTAGTCATGCTCTTGCCCACGCCACCTTTTCCGCTCATGACCACCAGCTTGTGCTTGATGCCGGCCATGCGGGCATGGACCAATTTAGTATTTTCAGAAATCTGCGCGAGGACCTTGGCGTCGTCTGAGAACTTCAACTTGCCAAGGATGGCTTTCAAATCTTTCTCGACGGCCATGGGAAATACCCCTTGTTAACAGTGCAAATACAGCGAGCTGAAACGGTACCATAGGGGTTTCTGGAGAGTCAAACTCCGCACATCCAGACCGCCAGATGACGCACATTCCGCTGCTGAACGTACGCTAACCGGCGCGTTGCTGTTTGACCCGTCCAGTTGAACGGCGGGTTAGGCGTGCAGTGGTCGCAGCGACATCCAGAAGTCCTCGCAACGCCTCGTTGACCGCCTTCGCATTCGGAAACGCTTCGGCGAGCTCGGGTTCGAGAACGACAACATTTGTCTCCCTGGCGGCTCGAGCCGCATACTTCCCGCGCACGAGCTTGCCGAAGTCCGACCGCCTGTATTCCGGCCGCAGTTCATCGCCTGCTTTACGAGTCCCCCTCTTCATAGATTCTCCTTTCCTGCCTCGTTACCAGACGAGCACTGATCATGCGAATAGTTTTACCCTCATCGGTATGCGCCACGACCAGAAGGCGATCTTCACTCGAATTGCCAAAGGTGACAAAGCGCTGCTCCTCACCAGAATGATCTGGATCGGAGCCGGTGACCGAAAGCGTATCATGGAAGACCGTTGAGGCCTCTTCAAATGAGACACCGTGTTTTCTCA
>JBDSKU010000363.1:0-10190 GCA_039916745.1 Nitrospiraceae bacterium | reverse complement strand
TCGACGGGCGCAGTGGGGGAACCATTCAGCCCATGACCTTGGGAGAGTAGGGGAAAGACTGCGCAACGCGCGGCCTGAGAAGGCCCTCGTTGGACGCGCGCAATCGGAGACCAACCAGCGCCCTCCCCCATTGTTTATAGTGGAGGGTAAGAAAAGAAATGGGAGGGCGAAGTCATTGACAACGTATTGCCCTCTGGCTAGAGTCTCGTTCAGTGAGAAATAGTTAGTAGCACGGAGGTCGCCATGTCAACCGATGTTACTGAGATTCAAGCGAAGATTCGTTCTTTGAGTTTCGAAGATAAGACTGAATTGCTGAGGGTTTTGATCGCAGAGCTTGATGGTCCGGTTGACCCCGATGTCGAACGTGCCTGGGCAATGGAGGCAGAACGACGTCATCGTGAGATTGTTGAAGGGAAAGTGAAGACGATACCTGCCAGAGAAGTCTTTCAAAGCCTTCGCGCACGCCTCAAGAAATGAGGCTGGAGTTCCACCCCGAAGCGGAGTTGGAACTCATCGCAGCCGCTGTATACTATGAGAAACAAGTCACGGGTTTGGGCGAGCGTTTTGAGGCCGAGATTCGCTACGCAACCGATCTGTTGCTCGATCAACCAGAGATCGGAACTTCCGTCGGTCCTGACCTTCGAAAGTTTATTCTGACCCGTTTTCCCTTTACTCTATACTACAGCGTCACAGCCGATACTCTGTGCATTGAGGCTGTCGCATACCAAAGTCGGCGTCCTGGTTATTGGAAGTCGAGGCGGTGATGGGGTAGGGCCTGCCGCTCTCTGTGCTCGCGGATCGCGCGCCCTCGGAAGGGCCTCGATCGACGCGCGCACGTTGAGAGCTAGCGGCCACTCCCCCATTGAGAGGGTGGAAAGAGAAAGTGCTGAGTCCTCGTTCGACGGGCGCAGTAGAAAACAATCAGCCCGCCTTCCCTGGGATGCGGGGTAGGAAGAAGAGCACGCGGCCTGAGAAGGCCCTCGTTGGACGCGCGCACGCCGAGAGCAGAACCGCCTCAGCCCATTATTTAAGGGTGAGGGAAAGAAAAAGGATTGTTCGATGGGTGCAGTGGGGGAACCATTCAGCCCATGAACTTTGTCGTTAGTCGACCGTAATCCTAGATCAAGTCATGCTCGGAACGAAGACCGACAAGAAGAACATCGAGCTCATTAAGCTGGTCGCCCAGCTGCGTGATCATATCGACATCCACCGCATCATCGGATTAAACGTTGATTCGCTCAAGAATAGCGATATCAGCAACGCGTTCATTGGCTATCTCCAAAAGGTAGCCCAAGAGTCCCTCGCCATCTACTTCTGCAAGATATTCGAATCGTCGACACGAAACGACCTGAATTCCATTTCAGGAATAATCGACTCACTCCCACCGACAGCTCTCGCTCTTGGGCAGAGATCAGCATTTTTAGCCTTCGGGAAAAAATATGGGAACGATACGGAGCCCACAAAAGCGAAGTCTCATCTCAAAGAGACATTTGGCCTCTTCTGTGGCATGCATTCTGGAACACTGGATCGCCTGAAGGAGTTCCGTGACACGATTGGCGCTCACAGTGACTCAAGGGCTGCTATCGACTCTCTCCCATCCCATGCCGAATTCGAGACCCTCTACAGCTTCGCGGCTGATTTCTACGGCCTCGTTTCTCGTTTCGTAATCAACGCCGGTCCCGCGATGGTGCCAAGGCTGGCGGGTAAGGGGTTGGTTAAACTCATGGAGTCTATGGGTGTTAAGGCTCCAAAGTTTGACTTTGACGCCGATGAATGAGCAGTTTCGGGGTGCCGCCTAAGAGAGCATTGCAGCTGACCACTCGCAGTCGCTGAGTTTTCGCGTTAGGATTTTGGTGTGGTGGCGGTGGGGATTCCTTCGACGCGGGCGGTGTTGCCCAGTTTGAAAGCTAAGTGGGCATTGTCGGTATTATGCGGAATAGTGTTTCCCGAGGTGGTCGCGTTGAAAACGGATGATGTGTCGGATTAATAATTCCTGGTCCTGTGTGGTCATCCTGACGAAGCGGGTATGTAGGCGGTAGGTACCGGCCTGATAGGGGATGGGCTCTAGCCGCAACACTTCGGCGTAGGCTTTGAAGATGACTTTATCGGGCAGGATCAGCGTAAGCGACAGAGTTTCACCGGGCTTGTAGACCACGTTTACGGTGACGCCAATACCTCCGCCGCTGATGTTGACGGTCTTTTCTGTGAGCGCACCCTCTGTTCTGTCCGTTTCGGACTGAATGCTGACGGGCAAGACGACGTTGATGCGAAAATACGCGCGACGGTCTTTGGCTGACGGCTGTGAAGTTGGTGCATCAGATGGCATGTCACGGAAAAGTATATCAAATTCAAGAGGGGATAACGGGGCAGGCTCCTGCATCCGGCAAATTCTTCGGTCGTCCGCGTTGGCAGAGGGAGGGCAGAAACTCGGAAACGCCAGATGAGATAGTTGAGAAAGTGCTCCCGGCAGACAACGCGACATTGCGAGGTGGAATCATGAAAACGGTCACGCTTGAAGTACGCTCACCCGAAGAAGGTATGAGTGAGTTCGTGGAAACCTGGAGGTCCGGGAAAGCCCAACGGTCGGCGCGTATTGGCTTCGCGACGCCGGAACTTCTGTGGAAGGTGCTGTCGGCGAAACGATGGGAGCTTCTGAAGGTTCTTTGTGGTGCCGGGCCAGTCTCCATTCGCGAAGCGGCGCGGCGCGTTCAACGTGACGTGAAGGCCGTTCACAGTGACGTGACGGCTCTGTTGTCTGCGGGCCTGTTAAGCCGCACAGAGACCGGCAACATCGAGTTCCCATACCAAGCCATTAAAGTTGAGTTCCTTCTCCATGCTGCATAGTTCATTGGCCATGAGGATGGGCTACGCACCCTCCGTTCCAGTGGACATGCAGGCATAAGTTGGCAGGGGAACCGTGTTCTTGTGTGCGGATTAGGGTTTTGGTGCTGCGGCGGTGGGGGCTTCTTCGACGCGAATGGTGTTGGCCCATTCGGCGACGAGGGGGTCTCGTTCTTCCATCGTCATCCCGGCATACTTCATAAACATTTGCGGGCCTTTGCGGCGGCGCCAGGTGAGATAGGCAAGGAAATGCTCCCGGCAGATGCTGTGCGTACCGGCTGGGGCGTAGACTCTTATTTTGCAGCCTTTGATCAGACAGGTCAGATCGTGCATTCCATCCTCCGAATTAGACGCCATAGTATGCAGGACGGATGGATTGATTATCAACCAGGCTCAGCTTGACGCCTCCCCCCCCGTTCCGGTAAGTCCATGGCGATGATTGGCTCGCTGAATATCCTGGCCATATTCTTGGCTTCGTTTATTTTTCTTCCCAGCTGCGTGTCGGCATCACGTGAGGGGCTTCCCCCTGGGAGTCCCTTTGCCGAGTCGGCTGCGACGAATCTCTTGCCTCAGGGGATTGCGGTGGGGGATGTGACGAGCCGGTCGGCCCTGCTGTGGGTGCGGACTGATGGCCCGATGGCGGTGCAATTTGAGTGGGCGCCGGTGGCGGCCTGGGATCTTGTGTCGAAGATGGCGACGGCCGTGGCTCCTGTGGCGAGGTCTCCCCTGTTCACGACCGGCCCTGAAACAGATTTCACTCTGGCGATTCCCATTGAAGGATTGACGTCGGCTACCCGATATCGGTTTTACGTTGTGGCCGGTACGAAGGGGCGTGAGGGAACGCCGACGGAGGCGCGTACGGCGCTACAAGGTGAATTTACGACGTTTCCCGATGCGAAGAGTCACGCGCCCGTGAGCTTTGCCTGGAGCGGCGATTTGGGTGGCCAGGGGCTTTGTAGGCATGGCGCTGCCGGCTATCCCATTTTCGATGTGTTGCGGATACAGCCGCTTGATTTCTTCTTGTTTCTCGGCGATACGATTTACGGCGATGATCTCTGCCCCTCTCCTCCGAACGAACCGGGCGCTAACTTTCGAGCGACAAACCTGGCCGAGTACCGTGCCCGTCATCGCGATCAACGGGGTGCGGAGGCGCTGAGGCGGTTTCTCGCCAACGTCCCGGTCTCTGTCATCTGGGACGATCATGAAGTCCGGAACGATTTTGCCGGGCCTTTCGATAGCCAGATGCCGCCTGGGCGTCAGGCCTTGCGCGAGTATTGGCCGATCCCTGTGGCACCTGACGATCCCCATCGCCTCTATCGAACGGTGCCTGTCGGGGCGGATCTCGAACTGTTTATTCTGGATACGCGGCAGTATCGGAGCCGCAACGCCGATCAGGACGGTCCGGCAAAGACGATGCTGGGAGCGCCTCAGCTCCAGTGGTTGCTGAAGGGGCTGACCGAGTCGACCGCGACGTGGAAAGTGATTGTGTCCAGCGTGCCTCTCTCCATTCCGAAGGGCGGAGGCGGAGGTGCCTCGGGGTACGATGGCTGGGCCGGTGGGCCTGGCGGTCCAGGGTTTGAGCGGGAACGGCAAGTGATCGTGGATGCCATTCTCGGGCAAAAAATGAAGAACGTGGTGTTTCTGGCCGGTGATGTCCACTATGTGCAAGCGAACGTATACGATCCGAACGGGGACGGGATTCCAGACTTTCACGAGTTTGTGGCTGGCCCCCTGTCCGCTGCGCCAGGCCGACGAACGCTGCCCAATCCAGGATTACGGCCGACGACTTTGATCAACGAAGGCGGGTATATGAATTTCGGTCTCATTCGCGTCTCCCAGTCCTCCTTCGACGTGACGATCCTCGACGAGGCCGGGACCACGCGGTTTTCTCACCACCTGGCGGCCAAGTAACCGCCGTCTTCTACGAAAATCCTCTTGAAATCTGGACAGGTTGCCAGTTACGGTACATGTTCTCTTGCGTGCCCGTTTGAGGTCTGATGAGGTGATTGTGCTGTTGCAGCTGATTTCTGTGCTGGGCGCCCTGATGGTGTTGTCGGCCTATGGTCTGATTCAGGGTGGGGTTTGGCGTGAGCTGGACGCGGGGTACCTGGCGTTGAACATTGTCGGGTCGTTGTTGCTGGGAATCGTCGCGATTGCGGATCAGCGGGTGGGATTCATTTTCTTAGAGTTTGCGTGGGCAGGCCTCGGATTGGTCGGTGTCGTCAGAGCCATCAAGGCCCGGCGTACTACGAATTAACAGGGTTCGAATGAAAGGACTACACAGATGGCAGGATTGATGTCAGCGGATGAAATTTTCGAGAAGGCTCAAAATGCTGCAGCGGCGGCCACGAATCCTGATGAAAAGGCCATGCAGATCGATTACCCGGCGCTCAAAGAAAAAATCCGCGCGGCCTTGGGTGATCGCAAAGTGGCGCGCTGTCATATCAACAAGTTCTTGCCGGAGGGCTACGAAGACCAGGGGCGATTCAACCTCCTGCTCCTCACCGCCGGCAATGTCGTCTTCGACATGGTCATCGGGGATTCGTACTTTCGCTACGATGTCGTGTCGGTCGGGCAGCTGGACAAGGTTCAGATCATCGATGCGATGTGGGACAACAAGGAAAAGCGCAAGGAAGAGCCGTTCCTAAGCCTTCGCCTGATGCATGCCGAAGAGGCCCACCTCTTGTTGGCGCTGGAAGATGATGAGCGGACGAGCTTACTGGCCTTCGCCAGCGCGGTCTCATCCGTCAGGAACCCTGAAAAGTAAAGTAGAAGGCTGCTCAAAAGGCCTGTCCAGCAAGGCCGCAGCGAGTGAAGGCCCGAGGCGTACCCTTCGGGGTACGTTGAGGGTCTGAGCGAAGCGAGCAGCCTGATGGATCAGGCGCGATGGTGGAAGGGGAGTGCTTGAACTATCGCGTCGTGGCGAACCCCTTCGATCTCGACAGCAAGGGTAGTTCCAGGGGCTGAAAAGTCCCGGAGTGGGAAGGCCAGAGCGATCGGGGCCTTGAGCTGTGGGGATTGTGTCGCGCTGCTGACCCATCCGATTTCCCGGTCTCCGATGAAGAGCTTGGCGCCCTTTGGCGGGATGATTGAGTCTTTCATGACCAGCCCGACTAAGTGCCGCCGGACGTTCCCGTACGTATCCATCCGCGCGACCACTTCCTGCCCAGGATAGCAGCCCTTACTCAAGCTGAACGCTTTCCCTTCCAGATTCGCTTCTGGCGGAACGATTTCTTCATTGAGGTCCGGCCCCGCTTTGGGCAGGCCCGCTTCGATCCGGAGCGCTTCGCGAGCCTGGCCGCCGACGGCTTTGATACCGTATGTCGCGCCTGCTTCCATGAGCCGCTCCCAGGCTGTGCCGAGGGCTTCAACGGGCAGTAATACTTCGAGGTCCGTCTCTCCGGTCTCTTCTGTCCTCAGGACGAACGAGGCATGGCCGCCGATCCGGGCTGCGACGGCGCTGACCGGCTTGAGATCGCTCATCTCGACACCGAAGGCCGCGCTGACGGTCGCACAGGCCTTGGGTCCGCTGACCAACAAGAGCCCCCAGGAGTCTGCGCAATTCTCCATCTTCGCTTTGATGCCATAGAGCAGAAACTTTTTGAGTGCGAGAAAAGTGGCCTCGCCGACCTCTCCGACATCTTCGACCCAGAGGCTGTCAGCCATTGTATAGACTCGAAAGTAGCCGAGCATCTTGCCCTTGTGGGTGAGGAAGCTTGAGTAGCGGCCCTGGCCTGCCTGGAGCGGGAGAATGTCGTTGCTGATGAGTCCCTGCAGCCATTTCACGCGGTCGTCGCCCGTGACGCGGATCTTGCCCCGGTGGGAGAGATCGGAAAGTCCAACGATCTGACGAACCGCCTGATACTCGACCGTCCATTCACCATAATGAGCAGGCATGTCCCACCCGGCGACCTCTTCAAAGGTGGCGCCAAGCTTTGCGTGGAGATCGTGGATGCGTGACTGTTTCATAATTCCTCTTAATAGCTTGGAAGCCTTCCGCCTTCAGCGATCAGTATTCGGACTCAGCTGACTGCTGATGGCTGAGCGCTGACCGCTGATTATTTCCTCGACCAGGTCTTTCAGCCGAGCGGAGAACTCATTGCGCGAGACAATCTTGGTCACGCCCAACGTTCTGGCCCGGTTGAACGTCTCGACTTCTTCGTGGTTGGCGAAGGCCAGGATGGGAATAGACTTCAAGCTCGCGTCGGCTTTGAGCGTTTCTAATGCTTGAAAGGCGTTCAAGGTCTCGTCATTCCTGTTCAAGATGAATGCGGACGGGGTCATGGCCGAAGCCTTGTCGGCGATGTCCTGCTGCGTCCGAGCCCGCTCGATCTTGTAGCCCTTCGACATCAAGGCGTCACGGACTTTCGTGTAAAAGAAAATATCTGTCACTCCCACGAGCACGGTTTTCTGGTCTGTCGCGGGCGTCTGATCTGTTTGGTTCATGTAGTGTTTCTAGTTTCTTTTGTTCAAGAAGGGAATAGTGCTGTTCAACAACATCGTCAGAGCCGAGACATATCAGATAGAGCCAACCAAATCAGGCAAACCAGTTCAGTTGAGTGAACTGATCAACCGTCCCAGCGCTTTCTTGGCTAACGCGTAATTGGGATTGAGTGCCAGGGCTTTCTTGTAGGAGTCGATGGCTTCGGTCCATTGGCCCTTCTTCTCGTAGACGCGGCCCAGGTTGAGATGGGGGAAAGCGGGGCTCTCATACCGTCTGGCCTGCAGGGCTTTCTGGAACCAGGCGATCGCTTCGTTCAGTTCACCCTTTTCGATCAGGTACGCCCCGATGTCATTGTAGGGGTTGCCGAATTCCGGGTCCTGCGCGATCGCGTGGTGACATTCCTCGATTGCATCATCGAGCCGCCCCATGAAGCTGTATGTCCAGCCGAGAAAGGTATAGGCCTCGGCCGTGGGATGGGTCTGAATCGATTTCTTATAGAGCGTCACGGCCTCTTCCAGTTCGCCCTTCATCTGGCGTTCATAGGCCTGCTGGAACAGCTGCCAGGCTTCGCGTTTATCTTCTTCGTGGCCGTCGCCTTGGACTAAAAAGTCTTGTACATCCATAGTATTCAGGCTGATGAAACAGGTCCCCAGCGTCGTTCTCAGTCGTGCGAACTCCTCAACGTACCCCTGAGGGTACGCCTCCGGGTTCGCACTCCCTGCGGCCTTGCTGGATGACCTGTTTGATCAGCCTGCAGGAGCCGCGGTCATTGACTATTCGTTCTTCAGCTTTTTCTTAATCAGCTCTGCGCCATAGCGCCCTGAGAGTAACATGGAGCCGAAGGCCGGGCCCATGCGGGGCGTCCCGTATACGGCTGCCACGGCCAATCCGATGACGAAACAGTTGGGATAGACTTCGCCGGTGCGGTCCATGATTTCTTGCTCGGACTGCGCGACCCACATGGCCCCGTTGCCGGGGATGGCCTTGTGAAGGTTCCGTTTGTGCAGGAGCTCCACGACGATGGCATCATGACCTGTTGCATCCACGACGATCTTGCTTTCGAGGGCGATGGGGTCCACGTGGATGATGTCATGGCCGGCCATTTCTGCCGTCGTGCTATTGACCACCACCCCTTCCAGGACCGCATCGCGCCGAATAATCAGGTCGACCACTCGCGTGAGGTTCATGATCTTGGCCCCGCCCCTGTAGGCGGCGGCGATCAGCGCGCCGGTGGCATGCGGGGGATCGACCATATACATGCCTTCGCATTCCGTGATCTTCTTACAGGGCACGCCGATTTCTTCGAGGATGTCGTTGGCCGGCTCGCAGATGGTGGCCTTGTTCATCAGATAGCCACCTGACCAAAAACCGCCTCCCAAAGCGAGGCTCTGTTCGACGATGACCGTACGGAATCCCATCTCGGCCAGATCATGGGCGCAGATCAAGCCGGAAGGGCCGGCGCCGACGATGATCACATCGCTCTCGATGAGCTGATCGAACTCTTTGTAATATTCCCGCGCGATCTGGCGCGTAATATCCCGTTCGCGTAAGGGGGCGGGTGTTGGTGGCTTTGCCATCGAGTCTTCTCCTTCGTCGACCGCTGAAAATGGCTTCCGGCTTCGTTCTCGGCTCTACCAAATCCTCAACGTACCCCTGAGGGTACGCCTCCGGTTTGTTCTCGCCTGCGGCCTTGCCGGAAAGCCATTTTGAGCGGTCTTATCGATAAATCTCGGAACCGGCTTTCTTGAACTCTTCTGCTTTTTCTTTCATGCCGATTTGAATCGCTTTGTGTTCATCCACTTGTAGTTGCGCGGCATAGTCCCGGACATCCTGCGTAATCTTCATCGAGCAGAAATGCGGCCCGCACATCGAACAGAAGTGCGAGACCTTCGCGGCATTGTCCGGCAAGGTTTCGTCATGAAAGCGTTTGGCCGTGTCCGGATCGAGCGACAGATTGAACTGGTCTTCCCACCGGAATTCGAAGCGGGCTTTGGAGAGCGCGTTGTCTCTGATCTGCGCGCCTGGGTGGCCTTTGGCCAGATCCGCTGCGTGAGCGGCGATCTTGTAGGTAATGACGCCGGTCTTCACATCTTCACGGTCGGGGAGGCCCAGGTGTTCTTTGGGCGTCACATAGCAGAGCATCGCACAGCCGAACCAGCCGATCATGGCGGCTCCGATGCCGGAGGTGATGTGGTCGTAGCCCGGTGCAATGTCGGTCGTGAGAGGCCCTAGCGTGTAGAAGGGCGCTTCCTGGCAGGCCTTCAATTGCTTTTCCATGTTGACCTGGATCATGTGCATGGGCACATGGCCCGGCCCTTCGATCATGACTTGGACGTCGTGGCGCCAGGCAATCTTGGTGAGTTCACCCAAGGTCTCCAGCTCAGCGAATTGCGCCTCGTCATTGGCATCTGCAATGGAGCCCGGGCGTAAACCATCGCCCAAGCTGAATGAGACGTCGTAGGCCTTCATGATCTCGCAGATTTCTTCGAAGTGGGTGTAGGTGAAGTTTTCTTCGTGATGCGCGAGACACCACTTTGCATGGATCGCTCCACCGCGGGAGACGATACCGGTCATGCGTTTGGCGGTCATCGGCACGTAGGCCAAGCGCACGCCAGCATGGATAGTGAAGTAGTCGACGCCTTGTTCCGCCTGTTCGATCAAGGTGTCGCGAAACAGTTCCCATGTCAGGTCTTCGGCTTTGCCGCCGACCTTTTCGAGCGCTTGATAAATCGGCACGGTGCCGATGGGCACCGGCGAATTGCGAATGATCCATTCGCGGGTTTCGTGGATGTTCTTGCCGGTGGAGAGGTCCATCACCGTGTCGGCGCCCCATCGAATGGACCAGATCATCTTTTCGACTTCCTCTTCGATGGAGGAGGCGACGGCGGAGTTGCCGATGTTGGAA
>JBDSKU010000362.1:0-3026 GCA_039916745.1 Nitrospiraceae bacterium | reverse complement strand
GAATCTCCAGCGATTTAGTCTCCTGGTGCAATGTCTGATAGGACCGTGCCTGCCGGGCTTGACGCTCAAGCGAATTCAACTGCTTCTTCACCTCGGCAATAATGTCCCGCACGCGCAAGAGATTCTGCTGGGTCGCATCCAACTTGCGTAACGCTTCGGCCTTCTGTTTTTTATAACGAACGATCCCGGCGGTTTCCTCAATCAACTCGCGCCGATCTTGCGGTGAGGCGTTGAGAATCTGATCGATCTGCCCCTGGGCGATCACCGTGTGACCTTTGGTCCCGGCCCTGGTATCCAGAAGGATGCTCCGAACATCCTTCAACCGGCAGACGGTTTTATTGATGAGATATTCACTGTCGCCATTTCTATACAGGCGGCGCGTGATCATAAGTTCCTGATATTCAGACAGCTGGCTGGAAAGCCCGGACAATGGATCCACATTGATCCGATCCAGGCCACTGATCACAAGCGATACTTCTGCCAGGCCAAGAGGCTTGCGCATCTCGGTCCCGTTAAAAATCACATCTTCCATTTTCTCGCTGCGCAGAGCCTTGGTGCTCTGTTCCCCGAGTACCCAGAGAATCGCATCGACGACATTACTCTTTCCGCTTCCGTTGGGCCCCACAATGGCCGTGACGCCATCAGGAAATTCGATCCGGGCCTCCGCGAACGACTTAAACCCCGCCATTTCAAGGGATTTCAAATACATCGGCGACTCCTTCGGTAGCGTGTATCGAGAAAACTCACAGGGAAAGAATGCCCGGATTTGTAACACAGGCCAACGGAAAAAATCAAAGAAAAATACTGCCGGTGGTAGGATCGGCGAGAGGAACCTACAATATTTAGGGAGTGGGCTGATGGGACGGCGAAGCGATTACCCCGCCTGAGCCTCGACCGATCTGTTGGAAGACTCGATGGTAATCAGTTCTTTAGGAAGGAGAAACTCAACATCCTCTTCGATCACCGTCAGATCTTCGACCTCGGCAGGACCAAAGGTTTTGAGGTAGGTCACGACCTCTTCAACCAGAACCTCCGGAGCCGAAGCGCCAGCAGTAATCCCGATGGCTTTCACATTGGCAAGCCATTCAGGGTTGATGTCGGAGGCGGCATCGATCAAGTAGGACGCAATCCCGCACCGCTCCCCCAGCTCTCGCAACCGGTTGGAGTTCGAACTATTGGGAGAACCGATGACCAGGATGACATCCACCAGCGAGGAGAGCTCCTTCACCGCATTCTGCCGATTCTGTGTCGCATAACAGATATCTTCCTGGTGAGGTCCCTTGATATGCGGAAACCGTTCATGGAGCGCCCCGACGATATCCCGACATTCATCGACACTCAACGTTGTTTGTGTCACGTACGAAAGATCATGAGTTTGATCAACCTGCAGCTTCTTGACATCTTCTACCGAAGAGACCAGATGGAACTTGTCCGGAATCTGTCCGAGCGTCCCGATCACTTCAGGATGGCCGGCATGGCCGATCAGAATCAGATCGTACCCCTGCGTATAATCGCGATTGACCTCGTTATGCACTTTGATGACCAACGGACAGGTCGCATCGATCACATGCAGGCCACGACGATTCGCTTCGTCCCAAACCGACTTGGCAACCCCATGGGCACTGAAGATCACCACCGAACCTTCCGGCACTTCGCCCAATTCCTCCACAAACACGGCGCCCTTGTCGCGAAGCGAGTTCACGACATGTCGGCTATGGACGATTTCGTGCCGCACGTAGATCGGCGCCCCATACTTCTTGAGCGAGAGATCGACGATATCGATCGCCCGGTCGACTCCGGCGCAAAACCCGCGTGGATTCGTGAGATAGATCTTCATGACGGCTACCTTTCCTTCAGACGTACATGACCACATTCGTGCCCATATACTTGCGGACGACTGCCGTCCACCTTACGTCAGCACAGCGGGCTTCGTCAACCCAATCGGCCCGTTTCCTCTTCTCTGCCCGTCTTGACACGATGCCTTCTCCCTCGTAGGCTCACGCCACTAACGATGTCCAACCCGACCAGCAAAAAAATTCTGATCGTCGAAGATGAGCACGACATTCTTCAACTGGTCAAACTCTATTTGGAGAAAGAGGGATTTCGCACGGTCGCGGCCAAAACCGGCACGGAAGGTCTTCAGTACGCGAAACAAGAGAAGCCCGACCTGATCGTCCTCGACTTGATGCTGCCTGAGATCGACGGCCTTGAGGTCTGCAAACGGCTGCGGTCGGCTCCGGAAACCGCCCTGCTCCCCATCATCATGTTGACCGCCAAAGCCGAAGAATCGGACACCATCGTAGGACTGGGGCTGGGGGCCGACGACTACGTGACCAAACCCTTCAGCCCGAAGACGCTCGTCGCCCGTATCAAAGCCCTCCTCCGCCGACTCGATCGGAAACCGGGCGAGAGCCCGGCCAGATACCAGTACGGCGATCTCGTGATGGACCTCGCACGGCACGAAGTCACCGTGAACAAGACGGAAGTCCCGCTCACGGCGAAAGAATTCGGCCTGCTCGAACATCTCCTGCGCAATCCCGGCAGAGTCCTGACCCGAGACATCCTGCTCAATACCGTCTGGGGATACGATTACTACGGCACGACACGAACGGTCGACGTCCACATTCGACGGCTCAAGCAAAAACTCCCCTCGCTCAACGAGGCGATTATGTCGGTCAAGTCCCTGGGCTATAAACTGAAGGAACAATAATACGTCATCGGTGAAACGTGATGGGTTTGCCCCATCCCCTTCGCGCATGACGCATCACCCGCCACTATCCCTATGACATTCTCTATCCGCTGGAAAGTCACGATCGGTACGCTCTTGGTCCTCGCCTGTGGACTGCTCATCGCCAGAACCTTGGCGATTCGGTCCCTCGAACAAGAAGAAATCGCACGATCGGGCCAGATATTGGAAACGCGAGCCGGTCTTGTCGCCTATGGCCTGCAGCCGTTTCTGACACAATCAGGGGCGTTGTCGTCGACGCCTCAATTGCAAGCAGCCGTTCGGGATCTCGGTGCACGGG
>JBDSKU010000361.1:0-7930 GCA_039916745.1 Nitrospiraceae bacterium | reverse complement strand
CGATGCCATCGTCGCCAACCCGCCTTTCAGCTACCGCTGGGAGCCGAAGGATGGCATGAGCGATGACGTGCGCTTCAAGAATCACGGCCTCGCCCCGAAATCTGCCGCCGATTTCGCCTTCCTGCTGCACGGGTTCCATTACCTCAAAGACCAGGGCGTGATGGCGATCATCCTGCCCCATGGCGTGTTGTTCCGCGGTGGGGCAGAGGAGAGAATCCGCACCAAGCTGCTGAAGGATGGTCACATCGACACCGTCATTGGGCTGCCCGCGAATCTGTTCTATTCGACGGGCATCCCGGTCTGCATCCTCGTCCTCAAGAAATGCAAGAAGCCGGACGACGTGCTCTTCATCAACGCCGCCGAACACTTCGAGAAAGGCAAACGCCAGAACCGCCTCACGGAAGACCACATCGCCAAGATTATCGAGACCTACCAATTCCGGAAGGAAGAGGACCGCTATTCCAAGCGCATCACGATGGAGCGAATCGCCGAGGAGGGATACAACCTGAATATCTCTCGCTACATCAGCACGGCGACCGCTGAGGATGAGATCGAGTTACAAGCAGTGAATGCCGAATTAGTGACACTGGAGAAAGACATCGAGTCAGCACGGGACAAACACAATGCGTTTCTCAAAGAACTCGGGCGGCCAGCCTTGCCGTGAACCACAGAGCGATTCAATGAGACCGCATAACCCGGCAGTCAACCGGACCTGCGCAACAAGCCGCGCAGGCCGGTTACTTCTACGTTGTGAGATCTCTTGAAGGAGCAGTTACGCGGTCGCCAGGCTGATCTCTTCAATGCGCGAGCGGGCTGGTTCGCGACAGGACCCGTTGTTTCTTTTCCTTCCCCTCTCCTCTTAGCCGGTGTGCACCGCATCACAAAAGGCCAGGGCTGGGAGGCACTCGGAGCGTGATCAGAGCGTCGTTGGGTTACCGCACTTGCTGAGCTGCAGCGGCTGCCGCAGGCAGTGGCGACGAATGTCCGAAGCAACACCTTCGCGGAGCGCTGGTGTTGCAAGTTTTCGTCGTCAAGTGGAGGCGAAGCCTAGTGCGGTCAACGGCGCTCTGTGGCTGCGAGCGGAGAGAGCCTCCCAGCGCTGGCTCGCCCTCTCGTCACACCGGCCACTTTTCCTCGTTCCACGCCATCTCCCAAAACATCCACTCATACCGCGAGCTGATCACGAAGGCTTCTTCCATACGCCGCTTTTCTTCTTTCCCTGCCGTCTTGGCCCACTGGTCCACTTTCTTGCGCATCCACGCCTGCACTTCTGCAAACTCCGGCGAGGCGTAGAGCATGAGCCAGTCGCGATAGGGATGCGTTTTTGACGGTGGTCCATGCTTCAATAAATGTTGCCCGACGACGCAGTAGATCCAGGCGCAGGGGAGGGCGACGACGGTGATCTCCGCGACCGAGCCTGTATGCGCAACGGTCAGCATATGCCTGGTGTAGGCATAGTTCGTCGGTGCCAGGGGCACGGACGACATGTCCTTCGCGCTCATTTCCCAGCGCGACCCATATCCTTCGTGGAGGCTGCGTTCGACGACGATGGTGTCTTCGGCGAGCTTCGTCAGCCGCAGCGCCGTTTCCGAATCTGGCGCTCTCATCGCTCCGGCAGAAAACACGCGGGCCAGGTCGCCGAGAAATCTGGCGTCTTGCAGGATGTAGTACTTGAATGTGCGTTCCGGCAAGGTTCCCTTGCCCAACGCCACGACGAATGGATGGGTGAGCTGTGCGTCCCAGATCGGTTGAGCCAGCATGCGCAGATGGTCGGAGAATGACATGGATTCATTCCTCTCTAATTAACGTATTGCGTGAAACCTGAAGCGTATTTGCCAGCTCCGGAACCTGGACGAGAGACGTTTCACGTTTCACCTTTCACGTCTGCATTCGGCTGCGGCCAGGGTCTCGGTAAACGATTGATGCCGTCCAGCGCGGCGACTTTATAACATTCCGCCAGGGTGGGATAGTTGAAGACCGTGTCGATGAAATAGTCGATTTTGCCCCGGTAGGCCATGACGGCCTGGCCGATGTGAATGAGCTCCGTGGCTCCTTCTCCGATGGCATGGACGCCCAGGAGTGCATGGGTTTCGCGGTGAAAGAGCAGCTTCAGCATGCCGGTGTCATCGCCGATGAGCTGTCCGCGGGCAATTTCACGATAATGTGCGATGCCGGCTGCGTAGGGAGTCCCTGCCTTGACCAGATCGTCCTCGTTCTGTCCCACCATGGAGATTTCCGGAATGGCATAGATGCCGTAGGGCAGGAGGTCTGTGTCGGTGTGGTCGGGGTGCCCGAAGGCATGGCAGGCGGCATGGCGTCCTTGCTGCATTGAGGTGGAGGCCAGGGCGGGAAACCCGATGATGTCTCCGGCAGCATAGATATGGGGGACGGATGTTTGAAAATGCTCATTGACGATCACGCGGCCTCGTGCATCCGGCGTGATGCCGACGGCGTCCAGGTTCAAGGACTTCGTGGCGCCGACGCGGCCGATGGCATACATCAGCGTCGCTGTGGTGAGCGGCGGCCGGTGCGTCAGGGAGACCGTGATCTGTCCATCGGATTCTTTTCGGATCCCGACCACTTCTTCTTCGTGGCAGAGCATGACGCCGATGTCCGACATCTGCCGCTGTAGGGCGTCGATGATCTGGGCGTCGACAAATTCCAGCAAGCGGGGCCGCTTATCGATCAGGGTGACCGGCACACCGATCGTGGCTAAGATCGAGGCATACTCCGTCCCGATGACGCCGCCACCGACAATGATCATCGACGGTGGAAGGTGTGTAAGCGTGAGGAGGCCGTCGGTATCGATAATCGTGTGGTCATCGAAGGGAATGTCGTGCGGCCTGGCCGGTTCTGTTCCGACCGCGATGACGATGACGTGCGCCCGATGTTCCGTCGACGTGCCTGCCTGTTGAATGAGGAGCCGATGGGGATCGAGGAAGCGGGCCTCTCCGTAGAGCAGATCGATATGGTTGCGGGCCATCTGGTTCCGCACGGTCTCGATTTCGTTCTTGATGACGTGGTTGGCGCGAAAGGCGAGATCTTCGATTGTGATCGATTCTTTCAGTCGATAGCCGGCTCCGTAGAGGGTGCGCTGGCGGAACCCCGAGAGATAGAGGACTGCTTCGCGGAGGGATTTGCTGGGGATGGTGCCGGTGTTCGTGCAGACGCCGCCGAGGACTTCTTTGCGTTCGATGATGCCGACTTTTTTTCCCAGCTTGGCGGCCTGGACCGCCGCCTTCTGTCCGGCGGGCCCGGTCCCGATCACCAGCATGTCGTATTGCGCCATCAGGGTCCTGCCTGTAACGGTTGAGGCTGAGGTTCAGGCTGTGACTTCAGGGGTGAGCATCGCGTCAGCCTAGACCTCGCCTTTTCTCGGCCTAGTTTGCCGTGATCAAGGATTTGGCCACAGCAAACGCTTCATTCATGTCCGGCAACTGCGCCAACTCGGGCGTGATTTGCAGATACCGCACGTGGTTGTGGGCGTCGATGACCATGACGGTACGCGCCAGGATGTGGGGGTCCTTGAGGAAGAGTCCGTAGGCCTTTCCGAATTCGGCGCCTCGATAATCCGAGAGGAACGTCACGTTGGTGATATGGGCCTCTTCCGCGAATCGCTTTTGGGCGAATGGCGTATCGATGCTGACGGTCACCAGTTCGACCATTTTATCGAGGCCTTTGTTTTTCTCGCTCAGATAGTGGGTCTGCTGTTCGCAGACTTTGGTGTCGAGCGAGGGGACGACACTGATGATCCGGACCTTACCTTTGCCCTTGGTGTCGGTGATGTTGATCTGCGAGAGATCCGTCTGTGTCAGTTTGACATCCCGGAGAGGCTCGCCGACTGTAATGCCGGTTCCCGAGAGGACCAGAGGGCTTCCCTTGAAGAGGACGGTATGGCCTTCACCCGCCAGGGCACTGCCTTCTGCGACCGTGAGGTTCTTGTAGAGAAAACTGGTGCCGCTGGAACTTCCGCATCCGGTGAGTCCGAGCGTCATACAGAGTGCGGTCCCGACGATCCTTCGATGTGCTGCCTTCATAGATGCTCTCCTAGGTAAGGTGACTCGTATATCAAGAAGATAACGTCAGGCTCGCAGGCCGTGCGAGTGAACAACTGAACTGTAAACGATGAAGGCTGACGTGACAATCGTTCGCGGCTCATCGTTCAGCGTTTTTCTGCTGGCGGTTTGTTTCAGCATCCTGTTACTGGCGAATGAAGGTGATGAGTGCCTGGTTGACTAACTCCGGCCGTTCCCACTGCGGGATGTGGCCTGCGTGAGGAATTGTCACGAACGTCGAGCCGGGAATGCTGTGGTGGAGTTGGTCTCCAGCCTGGAGGGGAAATACGCGGTCTTCCTCGCCCCAGAGAATCAGCGTACGGTGGGTGATGGTTCCGATGCGTGGAGCGAAGTGCTGTTCCCACAGCGGGAGGTTGGTGCCGATGGTGAGGAGGGCCCGGAAGAGTCCTGGCTGCTTTCGGTTGTGGTTGGAGCGGTCGAGGACGGCTTGAGTCAACAGGGCCGGATCGTAGACGAATTCCCTCAGCGTGGATTCGAGCATCAGGCCTCCAAAGAGCCAATTGCCGAAGGAGGCCAGCCAGGATGGGGTGCTGGTCGTCAAGGCGCGACGAAGCGAGGGACTGGCCAGGTGTTCCATGACATGAGCCGGGAGTCCATCGATCAGAATGAGCTGTGAGACGCGTGTCGGGTGGTCGAGGGCAAGTCCGATGGCGAGTCCTGCGCCCATGGAATTACCCACCACGCCGGCCTGAGAAATGTTGAGCGCATCCATGAAGCCCACGAGAAATGCCAGTAGTTGATCCGGCCGGTATTCGATATCGGGTTTGTCTGAAAGCCCTGCTCCGACCAGGTCGGGAGTAATCACGCGAAAATGAGCGGAGAGCGCAGTTTGTTGATGTTCCCACTGCCACATCGAGCCTCCGAATCCATGGAGGAGCAGAACGGGCGGCCCCTGTCCCACGTCGAGGTACGCCATGCGTTGACCCTGGACAGTGACACTGTTGACGGGGAGTCGCCCAAGGGCGTCGAACCATTGAGGCAAGGAAGAGGGTGACGAGCAAGCAGTCAGCATGAGCGACAGGCCTATGAGCGAGGTGCGCATCCAGGTACGAGCGCTGCGAGGTGGTGGCGCCGGACCGTCGTGAAGAGAGCTATTCCAGCTGGATGACTGTTTCATCCGTCTTCACGTTGTCGCCTTCTACGACCAAAATGGCGGTGACGGTCCCGTCGATCGGCGCAGGGACCTGACTTTCCATTTTCATGGCCTCGATGATCAGCAGGGGATCACCGGCTTTTACCGCGGCATCCATCGTCACAAGTATTTTGACGACGCGACCCGGCATCGGAGGGGCGACGTCCCCCGGCTTGGAGGGCCTGGGGCGTTTGCGTTTTACGCCGGTGCCGCTGTCCGGAGCCTCCGGTACGCCGGCCAGGATCTCCTGAATCGGTTCCAGCGAGACTTCTTCGAGTTTGTCGTTCACGCGGATGTAGTAGGGTTTGCGCCCGTCGACCTTCCTCCCGGAACCGGACACCTTCACATGGTAGGTTTCGCCATGAACCGTGACGTTGAATTCGGCGGGGGCCAAATGGAGTTCGGTGGCTGTCGCCTGCCCACTGGGCGAGAAACTTTCGAGGGGCGCCAGCGCCAGGTCCCCCTTCTCGCGTGCTTCGAAGAAGTCCCGTGCGATGGCGGGGAAGAGCGTGAACGAGAGCTGGTCTTCCACCGTGGTGGCCGACGCCGGCAGATCTTTTCTGATGGCCTCGAGCTCCGGCTCCAATCGATCAGCAGGCCGCGTTTTGATCGGCTGTTCGTTCCCGATTGCCCGGGCCATGACGTCGTGATCGACGGGACCAGGCGCCCGCCCGTAGAGTCCGAGGAAGTAGTTCTTGGTCTCGGTGGTGATGACTTTGTACCGTTCGCCCGTCAGTACGTTCAACGTGGCTTGGGTGCCGACGATCTGACTCGTGGGAGTGACGAGCGGGGGATAGCCCATTTCCTTGCGGACGCGCGGCACTTCATCCAGGACTTCCTTCATCCGGTCGAGCGCATTCTGTTCAGTCAGTTGTGCGGCGAGATTCGAGAGCATGCCGCCGGGAATCTGAGACGTGAGGATCTCGGCATCGACCCCAGTGAACTCGCTTTCAAACTGCCGATATTTTCGGCGAACGGTCCGGAAGTGCTCGGTGATCGGGAGAAACGAGGCGAGGTCCAGCCCTGTGTCGTATGGGGTGTTGCGCAGCGAGGCCACCAGGGTTTCCGTCGCTGGATGCGAAGTGCCGCCGGCCAGCGGAGACATGGAGGTATCCAGCATATCGAGGCCGCCCATGATCGCCATGAGAGCGGTCATCGAGGCCATTCCCGAGGTGTAATGTGAATGCAAATGGATCGGGACCTTCACGGCCGCCTTGATCCGGCGGATGAGGTGATAGGCGTCGAGCGGCGCCAATAGTCCGGCCATGTCTTTGATGCAGAGCGTATCGGTTCCCAAGTCTTCCAGTTTTTTCGCCATGTCGACGAAACGGTCCACATTGTGGACGGGACTGACGGTATAGCTGATGGCGGCTTCGACATGTTTGCCGCAGGCCTTCACTTCGCGCATCGCCCGCTCCATGTTGCGGATGTCGTTCAGTGCGTCGAAGATGCGGAAGACGTCAATGCCATTGGTGGCGGACCGTTCGATGAACCGTTCCAATACATCGTCGGCATAATGCCGATAGCCGACCAGGTTCTGCCCGCGAAGCAGCATTTGGAGCTTGGTATGGGGCATCGCCGCACGCAGCGCGCGGAGCCGCTCCCAGGGATCCTCTTTGAGAAAGCGTAGACACGTGTCGAAGGTGGCGCCGCCCCAGACCTCGAGCGACCAATAGCCGACGGCGTCAAGCTTCTGGGCGATGGGCAGCATGTCTCCCGTCCGCATGCGCGTGGCTAACAGCGACTGATGGCCATCGCGCAAGGCGACTTCTGTGAGCAGGATGGGTTTGCCTGCAGCCGGTTGGATCGTCAGCTCTGGGCTGATTTTGGTACGGATTTTTGACGCCCGGACGGCTGGTGCTGCCGTGCGTTTCTTGGGAGCCTGTTTGTTTGTAGGTCGTCGTGTCGCCATGATGTTCTAATCTGCCGGTTAACTCGTTATCTGTGGTTGTTCGGCGGCTGTGCGGTCACAGCCCTTCGTAGGCGGCGATGGCAGCGGAAAGCGCCAACACCAGGTCCTCCGGTTGTTCGAAATCGTGGTAATTGAACAGGTCTGGATGCGTCTCGAGATAGGACGTGTCGAAACGACCTGCCATGAAATCCTGCTCCTGCATGATCTCCTTCATGAAGGGGATCGTGGTCTTCACCCCGCGCAGAACATATTCTTCGAGCGACCGTCTCATTCGGCTGACGGTTTCTTCCCAGCTACGGCCACGGACGGTGAGTTTGGCCAAGAGGGCGTCGTAGTAGGGCGGCACCGTATAGTCCTTGTAGACCGCTCCGTCGATGCGCACCCCGATCCCGCCCGGCGAGAGATAGGCGGTGATGGTGCCCGTGCAAGGCATAAAATTGTTCTTGGGATCTTCGGCATTGATACGGCATTGGATGGAATGGCCCTGGAGCGTGACTTCCTGCTGCGTGATTTCCAGAGGCAGGCCCGCGGCAATGGCGATCTGATTGCGCACGATGTCGATCGCGGTGATCTGCTCAGTCACCGTATGTTCGACTTGGAGGCGAGGGTTCATCTCCATGAAGTAATAATGACCGTCCTGGTCGAGAAGGAACTCAACCGTGCCGGCATTGTCATAGTCGACCGCCTTGGCGATGGTGATGGCCGCTTCACCCATTTCGGCGCGGAGGCGCGGCGTCAGGATCAACGAGGGAGCAATTTCGATGAGCTTTTGATGCCGCCGTTGGATCGAGCAATCGCGCTCCCCCAGGT
>JBDSKU010000360.1:0-2879 GCA_039916745.1 Nitrospiraceae bacterium | reverse complement strand
CAAGCCCCTTTGCTTCTCTCACGTCGCTGGACGTCGGGGTCAAACTCATGCCGTTACTCAGCGGCAAGGTCGAGGTAGAGGAAATCACGCTTCGTGATCCAGTTATCACGGTCATCAAAAACAAGAACGGGGTCCTGAATGTCTCGACTATTGGTCGAGCAGGCATTGCGGTGCCTGAAACTCCATCGCGGGCACCCATTCCATCGACCGAGGGTCCGCTCAAAATCCTGTCACTGCTGGCCGTGGATCGAGTCTCCATCGCGGGCGGAAAACTCACCTATCGGGACCTCTCAGCTCCCAAGCCGACCGAGTATATTTTGCAGGATATGGAGCTCCTTCTCCAATCCGTTAGGCTCGGCCACACCCCGAGCCTCCATTTTGGAACGCTCGTCCAACCATTGAACCTGCCGGTGAAGCTCGACGGTACCTTTGGCCCCTTGAAAGAATCCACGGACATTGAGGCAATCAATCTCCACCTCGCTTTGGGGAAAACCGATTTCATCATCACCGGGAAAACGGTCGGGCGAAACGCCAGCCTGAACATCAGTGCGCCGGCAATCAATACGGCCGATCTGCCAGTCTCCCTCCCGTTACAGCAGCCCATTGAGGTGAAAAACCTCCAGATTGCAGCTGAAGTAATAGGCCAGGACGCGCTATTACAGAACTTCTCCCTTCAGCTCTTCGATGGACAGGTGAAGGCACAGGGAAAAGTTACGTCCGGCTCCGAGACACCACCGTTCGCTGGCAAGATGACGATTCAAGGGATGCAACTCGGTCCGGCACTCAACGCCTTAGCAACTACCCAGGTGTCGATCAGCGGAACGGCAGGGGCCGACCTCGGAATGCAAGGCCGTGGATTTTCCATGCCTGACCTCACGAAATCCTTGGAAGGCGCAGGGCACGTGGCTGTGAAAGACGGCAAGATCGAAGGGGTGAATCTCCTGCAAGAAGCCCTTTCCATCCTCAAAGTTGTCGGCATCTCGCTTGATAACGCCAAGGCAACGGCTTTTTCAACGATCGAGGCCGATCTCGCCATTAGGCAAGGAATCATCCACGTCCAACGGCTCTTGATGGATAGCCACGATTTCCAGGCCACGGGAGGCGGCACCATCGGATTCGATCAGACGCTGAACCTTACCGTGAATCTTAACCTGTCGCAGGACTTAAGTCAGAAGATCGCCAGTTCATCGCCTGCCGCCAAACTCGCGATGAAAGAAAACCGATTGAGTCTTCCGCTGGTGATGACCGGAACCGCCCACGCGCCATCGTATGGATTGGATATGAAGGGCTTAACCGGGAAAGTTCAAGAACAGCTGCAGAAGAAAGCGGAAGAAGCCATCGGTGGACTGCTCAAAGGGACGACGAAACCAGAAGACGTCAAGCAACAAGGCCAAGACCTGCTCAAAGGCCTGTTGGGACGCTAAGAAGTGAACACATGATCGCCATGGAGACGAATCACCCAATATGCAGTGCAGTATGGCCTAAAGGCTGTCGTGGCGATCGGCATCTTTGCCGCCGGCGTGCTCGCGTCCCGCTGGGTGGGGAACATCGCTCAACAGTCGCTTGAACGGCACATCCTTGACCCATCCGTGAGGATGCTGCTCGTCCGCATTGTCAAGATCGTCGTGTTGCTTTTTACCGCTGTAATTGCGCTTGATGCGCTCGGCGTTTCGATTGCCCCATTGGTCGCCGGTATTGGCGTCGCCGGCGTCGGCATCGGTCTCGCGTTGCAGGGTGTCTTGAGTAACGTCATGGCCGGGCTGTCGATCATCTTCACCAAACCCTATAAGGTCGGCGAACATATTTCTTTACTCGGCGTGCATGGCGACGTGGTGATGATCGACATCTTTTCGACAAGGCTCATGCACCCAGACCATTCGCGTGTCATTATTCCCAACCGGAAGATCGTCGGAGAAATCCTGCATAACTTTGGTACGATTCGCCAAATCCATCTGGCCGAGCGCCTATCCCATACGTTCGGAATGCGACTCCATCGTGATTTTGACCTGCCCTCCTCTTAAACAAGCCGGCCTAGAATCGCTCACTTAGACTGCTTGCCCAGTCTTAACACCGTGCGCCTCTCGAAGTGCAGGCGGATCTCTCGGCGGGGATTGTCGCGCCATGGTCTTCGGTGTGTCGGGTCTCGATGGAGAGAGAAAACAACATGCGGGATCGCTGGCTGACGGGTGCGGAGGAAATGTGCCTACTCCCTGGCGGCTCCCTGGCTACGGGAGCTCATGTCGTTTGCGATCCATACCGGGCTGTGCATGGGGGAGATCCTTGGTTTGACCTGGGCCGGGGTCGATCTGTTTCGGAGAACCGTGACTGTGTTCAAGTCGAAGAACGGCGAACGACGCACCATCCCGCTCAATCAGATCGCCCTCGAACTACTGAAGCACAAATACGGAAGCCGGTGGGTAGAAACGGAGTTGGTGTCTTCGAGCGAAGCACAGACACGGTTGAATGCGAGCAATATCAGCCGAAGTCTCCATCTTGCTCTGAAGAAAGCCAAGATGACCGATTTCCATTTCCATGACCTTCGCCATACCTGTGCTACGCGGATGGACCAGGCCGGAGTGGATCTGTACAAGGTGCAGCGGTTATTGGGGCACAAGTCGCCAATCATGACGCAGCGCTATGCCCATCACTATCCGGAAAATTTTCTGGATGGCATCGAAGTGTTGGATGTCGGGCTGGGAGTTAGCACAAATGCGGGTCGTGCCTCAGGCGGGCTCTGCAAGTTATTGAAAAGTTGGTGCCCCCGATACGAATTGAACGTACGACCTAGCGTTTAGGAAACGCTTGCTCTATCCAACTGAGCTACGGGGGCAACGGGGGCTACGATACTGCAGGAATCGAGGAAAGTCTAGCGGGGAGTG
>JBDSKU010000359.1:0-5772 GCA_039916745.1 Nitrospiraceae bacterium | reverse complement strand
CGCAATCAATGTGTTTCTGACGTATGAACCGGGATATCGATGGTTTCACAGTACGAAAGAAACCTCCCCTCAGTATGGCGTTCCCAAAGATACCTACGAAGGCCGGATCCACGGCCGTATTCGTTGGGATGCCCTGATCCGCAATCTTATGGAACTTCCGCACAGTGGGTTTTCAGTGGGAGGAGATGTCATCCATGGACACCGGGCTCGATGGGAGGCATGGGGCGGCGCGCCGTTTGACATGCCGGACTTCAAGAAAGAACAAACCTATCTTTCGGCGTCCGCTTATGCCGTGTTTGCAATCGGGCTTCCAGCCATCAAAAGTGAGCAGCATCGATTGATTGCCAGTTTGTATGGAGGCATATGGAAAGATCTCGATCGCTTCAGCGCGTTCCGTCTTCCGGGTCGGCCGACCGGATTCGAATGGGAGGCGTTGTCACTCCCCATGATGCCCGGCGCGCAATTCAACGAGCTGTTCCCTCGACGTTATGCCATTGCGAGTCTCACGTATCGATACGAGGCGCTGTTTTTCCTCTATCCCTATGTGACCGCGACCTACGGCCTGGTCGAACGGCATCGGTTCACCCCCCAAGGCATCAGGAATACGACCGATTCATTACCGGCTGTCGGCGGAGGCGTCGTCACAGGAGCCCCTTGGAAATCCCAGATCGAGCTCAACTATAGCTATAACTTCGGCATCTTTCGCGATCCGGGCGGCGCCCCGCCGAGTAAGGGTGGGCACGGCGCTTTTATTTTCTGGGCGAAACAATTGTGACACGACGAGGTCACACGGCCTCACATGTGAGACACCCTGTGTGACCTTCGCTGTACTGGAACTCTAAGACAATGCGCCCTGAAGTCGCTCGGATCGACACGAGTGCATCATGATTGGTCTCATTACAACCTAGTCTCCCGCCCGCGCTTGAACGATGATCTCTCCTCGCTCCGCATCCACACTGACTCGATCGCCTTCTTTGAGCCTGGTGGTAATGCCGGGCACATTTGCGACCGTCGGCAATCCGTACTCGCGGGCAATGATGGCCCCATGCGACAAGGTCCCGCCCATCTCGGCGATCAGCCCCGCTGCCACGCCGAACAAAGGCGCCATGCCTGGATCGATGACCGACACCACAAGAATATCGCCCCGCCTGACTCGACTCCAGTCCTCCATCGATCGGACAAGGCGAACCGGTCCCACAACCGTTCCTCCACTGATGGGAGTGCCACGAAGGGCCCCCTTCGATGTCACGATCGAAACCATATCCAAGCCGCTGAGCGTTGCGCGACAATCCCGAATCGTGTCCGGCACGTGCGCGTTCGCGAATCGGTCGCGCTTCGCCCGTCGAGTCTCAATCAGCCCTTGCCAATCGCTCGAGCCGCCGGCTAACAAGTCGGCTCGTTCATCGACCGTAATATAAAACATGTCTTCCCGTGACGAGAGGCGTCCCTGTTCAACCAGACATTCGCCAAGGCGCAATAGTAAACTCCGTGCCGCAGCCGAGTAGTACATCAGATGGTGCCGATTCGCCTCGCGCAGGGCAAAAAACCGGCAGAGCCGGCGATACCACCAGGAAAAGATCGCCCACCGATGGAGACGCCATCCGCACCTGGCACGAATCTCAGCCAGCGCTCGTGCTCGCACCTGTGCTTGTCGATCGAGAATGTCGGCCGGGGTCACCGCGGTTGGAGCCAGCAATTGCACGCGCAATATCGACAGCAACAATTCCGGTCGATCTGCAAACCGTGGCGACATGACGTCCGACTCGCCAACCCCTCGATGACCGTAGTCTTCGAGGTACCGACTGAAGGCATGGAAAACATCGGTCCCCTTGAGCTGGCGACAAACCTCCGTTGGATCCCACCCCTCAGCGGTGAACAGCAACGTCACGGCGGGGTCGCGCCGAATAGTCTCCGCTATTTCTGCCAACCGAACAATCTGTTGCGCGCTGATCACCGCTGCCTGACCCTGCAGCGCCCCATTGAGCAAGGCTCTCCAGTCTTCGCCCAGCCAGCGAGGCAGCACTGCACCTAACGCCTGCAAACATTGCGACACCCCTCCCGCAATGCCAAACGTCAGCTCGTGCTCATCAAGCCATTGTCCGATGGCATCGAGGCGCAGGGCGATGTCTGCGCTAGAGACAATCCTCAGCCGATCGGCGCAATGCTCGGCCGCCAGGGCTTTCATGTCCGCGAACCAGGCTGGCCCATAGCGAACCGCCTTTCTCATCTCCCCCATCATCACCAGGCCTGCACGGACAAACGCCAGCCACCCTAGCGGACGGACCTCCGGCACCCTCGCAAGGCTTTCCCCTCCCATCTGCTCCGCCAACAAGGAGGGATCGCCCCGCAGTTGTGCGACGAGGGAATGGAACAGCGTCATATTGATGTAGGGGCGTCCCTGGAACGTGCGGACCGATGAGATCCCTTCGGGAATCAGGCAGCCCAGGCGGCGATAGCGTGAAATAATATAGCGCTCCATGAACAATTCGAGAAACGACAAGCCAAGTGGGCTCGGCAGCTCCGGCAGCGTTTCTTTGAAGTTCGCACGCGACCATTCGCAATCATCATTGGTCAGCTGCGGGGGCCGGATCTGCCCCGAGATGGGACGTGCTTGGAGTAGCCAGAGTCCCCGATCATCGTAGAGCCATTCGAGATCCACGGGATGACCGAATGTCTGTTCGATGTGTTTAGCCCTGCGGGCTAATTCGAATAATTGGCCGTCCGACAATGTGCCGCTGTCTGCATCTGCATCAGACAGCGGCACGTCGCGAAGGCCTTGCTCGGTAACCCTCAAGGCCTGACGCTGTCGAGTGATCGTCCGTTCACGAATCTGTAGCGGCTGCCCTGTCTCTGCCATCTCGACCACATAGTGGTCCGGTGTGGCACGTCCATCGACGAGCGCTGCCGCAAGCCCCGCGACTGCATTGATCACCACCTGAGTCGCTCGTCCCGTCAGGGGATGGATGGAATAGGCCACGCCGGCTGCACACGCCTCCAGTAAAGGTTGAATCACGACGGCCATCGCAGGAGGTACGCTGCTCAATCCAGACCTCGCATGATAATTCAACACCCGGTCATCCCAGATCGAAAGCCACAGATCCTTCACCGCAGAGCCGATCTCCCCCGATGGGATACCAAGGCGCGTGCGGTAAACTCCGGCAAAACTGGCATACGCGCCGTCCTCGTTTGTTGCCGACGACCTTACGGCCCACAGCCCCTGCGACGTGAGATGAAGACCTCGCATCTGTTCGGCGATCTGGCCTGTCAGTTCAGCGATGTCGAAGTCCTGAATGATGGTGTGACAATGGGACAGGATTCGTTGGCGTTCGGCCCCGGAGGCATGCAGGGCCGCCTGCCATTGTTCCGTCGGAGAAAAATCAGGCACGCGAAGCGCGCGAGCATAGGCCTCCGTCGTCACGCAGAATCCCGAGGGAACCGCGAATCCTCCGGCGATGAGTCGAGCCAGGCCTGCAGCTTTCCCCCCGACAAGAGAGGGTTCAGTGCAGGCGGCCAAGGGAAGGAGAAACGGGCGATCCATTGAAACGGATACTACCTACAGGAGGAGGAGGAGGTAAAGGTCATTCACGTTCGTGCCGGTGGGACCGGTAACGATGAGCTGCTTGAGCTTCTTCAACGCGGGGTAGGTGTTGTGGTGCTTCAATGCACGGGTGAGATCCACCGAGAGATGTTGCGCACGCGCCAGGGTATCACCGTCGACAACCGCTCCAGCCGCATCGGTCGGACCGTCTGTGCCATCGGTGCCGATTGCGACCACCCACACCTTAGCCAGACCGGCAATCTCTAGCGCCGCGGCAGCGGCAAATTCCTGCGCTCGGCCACCTGTTCCATTTCCAGTCACGGTTACAGTCGTTTCGCCACCGGCCACGACACAGCAGGGCCGCTGAAGCGGTTTTCCCTCGCACATCATTTCTCTCGCCATGGCGCCCAACTGTCTCCCCGACGCACTAGCCTCGCCAGTGACGGCTGCTGTAGGCACGAGGGTTCGTAGGCCAGCCTCCCTGGCTGCGCGGGTGACCGCTGCAACGGCCGCTGCGTTACTCCCGACGATGTGATGCTGGACTCGACGAAAGATGGAGGAACCGGGCTTCGGAGTTTCGACCTCGAGTCCCTGACATCCCCGCGTGAGGTGCTGACGCACTCGTTGAGGAGTCATCACCCAGATGTGATAGCGCTTCAAAATTGCGACAGCCTCTTGATAGGTCGTCGGGTCTGGAACTGTCGGCCCCGACGCAATGGAGCTGAGATCGTCCCCCAACACATCGGACAGGATCAGCGCCACCACGGTAGCCTGGGTCAACTCGGCAAGTCGTCCCCCCTTGATGCGCGAGAGATGCTTCCGAACGGTATTGATCTCTTGGATGGTCGCGCCGCATCGCAGCAGGCTCTCTGTGGTCCGTTGCTTATCGGCTAACGTAATCCCTGAAACCGGTGCCGGCAGTAAACTGGAGGCTCCGCCGGACAAGAGTACGATCAAGAGGTCGCGCCTGCTCAGTTCTCCCGCCATGGCACAGAGCTTGGCGGCCGCCCGCTGACCAGACAGATCTGGTACTGGGTGGCCGGCTTCGGCGATCTCGATCCGTGTCGTTGGCGCACCATGACCGTACTTCACCACAACAAACCCGCTGTCCAACCAACGGCCCAGTCGTTGTTCCACCGCACGAGCCATGGGGGCCGTGGCTTTCCCGGCTCCAACCACGACTATCCGCTCATAACGGTTCAGGTCGTACCGACGCCGACCGATGATCAGCTGATCGCCATTCCTGGAGATCGCACGGCCGACCGCCGTACGAGCATCGACTGCCTTCAGCCCTCGAACGATGAGTTTCTTGAGAACTGGCCTAATAGGAGAGGAAGGAATCTGCATCACGTTGGCGATAAGCTAGAAGGGGCAAAAATTATGTCCGTCCGCATGATGCTCAAAAAGTTCGTCCGGCAAGGCCGCAGCGAGTAAAGAGCCGAGGCGTACCCTCTGGGGCGCACGGTGCGACGAATAAGGAGAGCACCAAGTGTGTGCGCGCCGCCGAGTGGTGAGGCGGCCGGGTCCCCGTTGAGGCTCTGAACGATGCGAGAACGAAGCTGGCGGACTTTTTCAGCATCATGCGCGCTAGGGGGTTTTGTCCTGCTTAAAGCAGCGGCTCGGACAAGTTTGCCGCGGGACTCTCATCTGATACGTCCCCTTTGGCAGCACATCCTTCTTGAATTCTGGGTTCAGCATCTTGAGTTCCAAAAAATAGGTTCCATACTCCTCGGCAATCGAGGTGAGGGCTCGCTGAGCATCCTTCACGTTGACAGTCACCGTTTCGGTTTCCATCGGCATGTAGAGATCTTTTTTGCTCAAACCCAGGTACTTCTCCGGCTGCGAGTAGATTTCTTTGGCGGCGATGATTCTGGGAACATACCGCATCGTTTCCCGCGGCCCATGCATCTTCCAATAGTCGGCAATGTTCTGTTCCTTCAAGAGCCGACGAACCCGTTCTTCACCGGCATTGTATGAGGCCATGGCCATGAACCAATCGTTCTGCTTAAAATCTTTCAGATAACGCAAATACTTCACCGCCGCTTCCGTCGACATTTCTAAATTGCGGCGATCATCGCGGACCTCGTCGCTCTTGAGACTATAGCGTCGCCCGGTGGAAGGAATGAACTGCCAGGGCCCGGACGCTTTCGCCTTTGAATAGGCGGCGGCCACACACTTGCTCTCGACGAGCAGCATATACTTGAGATCATCCGGGAGGCCGGCATCCGCCAACT
>JBDSKU010000358.1:0-3266 GCA_039916745.1 Nitrospiraceae bacterium | reverse complement strand
GTCTGTGCCGAAGGATGTAGCGCTGCCGGGGTAGGGAGAATCACCGGTTGAGGTGGCGCAGACGATGTCGCCGTCTGAGTCGGTGCCGGAGGATTCGGCAGCGTCATGGGTATATTCGGTGCTGCGGTGGCTGATGACGGATCGAGATGGGTCGTCATGGCGACGGACATGATCAATGGCGGCGGCGCAACTGGTGCTGTGTGCAACATGGCCATCTGGACCGTGGGGATCGATGCCGGTACGAGCGTCATCTGTGGAGGCATAGGAATGGGTGACATCGCCGTGGTGGGCGGGAGTGGTTGGGGAGGCGCGCCTCCCTGTAGCTCATATTTTTTTTGCTCAATCCTGGCAATCAGGGTCTTGATCAGGGCGATGCTCTGTTGCGTCTCCTCAGGACTGTCCATGAGAAGTTTGTGGTGGCGATGTTCCTGAAATTCCGGGGACTTCTCGCCAAAGGTGCGGCGAATACATTCACGGAACTGTAACTCTGTTCTTGCCCTGGCTGCGTCCATATAGGGGAAGCCCTCTCGGCCGAGGTCTTCCACCTGTGAGAGGAATTCCTGGAGCTTTCCGATGCCACGGGTGAGTTCTTCACCCGTGGCAGCTTTCGATCGAGAGCGGGACTGTTCTGATGTTTTGGCGCGTGGCATGAGTGTGAAGAAAGTCTAGCTCGGCCTCTACAACGCGGCAAGAAAACATGGGAAAGTGAACAGGCCGGTCGAAAGCCGAATAGGAGCGCTGGAGGGTGTTGAGACTTCACGGAGACCGGTCGGTGGGGTGATATCGCTGTGAGGCTTGCCTGTGAGGGCTTGGCCGATACACAGCCGGGATGTCTGTGACTCTTGGAGAGTGCGAGCGAGGGGCTGACTAGGTGGTGACTGAACTTTAGATGGCCGATAGAAGATCTCGAAGTTGGGCTGTCACCGTTGGTTCCATCGGGCCAAACTTGACTCTTTGTCCATGGCGGGGATTTGAATGAGAAGGGCAGGGTTAGGTGCGGATAGTTGGAGCGCGATGCGCATCCCGGTATGGGTGGTATGGGGGCCGAGAATTTTCATTCCTTCACCAGAAAGATCCGTCATCTTTCCCTTCCCCGCCACGTTCTGTCCGAGATATTCGACGATGCAGGGGTTGCCTAAACGGCTTCTTGGGTTTGAGGTGACTCGCTTTGCCAGGGTACACCTCCTTGCGATAGTTTCTGCGTCCAGGGTGAGTATACGCAATCGCAAGTCGCAGGCAAGCGTATGTGTATTCCTTATCGGAGCAGGAGCCTGAGCTGGTACGATAAGTGGTGCGATGAATTCGTGAGGATTCGTCCGCTGATGCGTCCGAAGTGTAGTTTGGTGCCCCCGATACAAATTAGCCGCCAGCCTCCAGGCCGTGGCAGGAGATAAAGACAAGGCTGCAGCCGACCTTGCTGCGGCAAATCAACGAACGGCCGCATTAGAATCTCAGCCGCCCTGCAGTCGACCAGCGGAGACACCGGTAACCTGGCGGCGAAGCTCACCGCGGTCAGGTAGCGAAATGCCGAACTCGAAGCCTAGCTGGCCAATCGCGATAAGGAACTCGTCGGCCTGCGCGGCGATCTCTCCGCTGAAATGGTCAAGCTGAAAGAGGCGCAACGCGGGCTTGTCCGTGCCCTTCGGCCTCAGATCGAAAAGGGGACCATCACCGTCGATCTGAACAACGACCGACTCCTGATCAACCTCGCCTCCGGCTATCTCTTTGGGTCAGGGGAAGATCAACTCAAGCCAGCCGGGACTGACGCGCTCAAGTAGGTGGGGGGATCTTGAAGGATTTCCCTGGATATAAGGTGGCAGTGGATGGCCATATCGACAACCGGCCGATCCGCAGCGCATTGAAGAAGAAGTTTCCCACAAACAAGGAATTGTCCGAGGCTCATGCAGCCAATGCAGCGAAGGCCTTGACCGAGGGCGGTCTCGCCTCCTCAACCACGGATGGTTATGCAGACACGAAGCCAGTGGCGCCGAATACGACCGATGCCGGTCGAGCCCAGAATCGCCTCGTCGAGGTTCGCGCCACAAAGTAGGAGCTGCGGTTCACCTCTGTAGTGGGGGCGGGGGCAGTGATTGACCACTCCCACGCCCCGTCATGAACGGGATCACCATTAGGTGACCTCCCTGCCTGGCCTTGACACCGCCCAACAGACGGCCTAGCCTGGACCGATCGAACCCAACAATATGGCTGCCGCCGCTCATTTAAAAAAAAGAGCCCACATGATTCGCATCATGTGGGCCATTAGGTTCTTCGTGCTGACGATGATCCTTGGGGTCGCCCCAGGCCTTATCACACTCCCCTCATTACTGACGACGACCACGACGGTCTTCGCCGCAGGCAAGGCCGAACCGCTCGACCTGAACACGGCCAACGCTGGCCAACTCAAGGCGCTCACGGGAGTCGGGAACGCCCACTCTGCCAAAATCATCAAAGGTCGTCTCTACACGCGCAAGGACGAGTTGGCGCAGAAGAATATTCTTCCGCAGGCGACCTACGACAAAATCAAAGATCAGATTGTGATGAAGCAGAAATGAGCGGCGTCACACGTCGTCGCGAGCAAGCAGACGGGAACCCCACAACCAAGGAGGGCTCTATGATAGCCACACGATCGACGTATTTTTTCTCGATGGCCGCGTTCCTGCTCGGGTTTGGCTTGGGAGGGCTGTCGTTGCATGTCGCCTCAGCGCAAGGACTCTTGGGGTTAAAAACCTCCGTGAGCCAGATCGGGAGTGCTCTGGTCGAGATGCAGAAGAACGTGGATGCGCTTCAAAAGAATATGGGCACGCTCAAACAAGCCAAAGACGAGTTGTCTTCCTTATCACCGACTGGGGTGGATGCTATTAAAAAAGAAGGTGACTCCTTGAAACAGCTCATCCCAGGAATGGGCCAATAGCAGTTATTCTGGCCGGTCTCTCGTGAAAGAAGTTCGCACGATCACAGATCAGATTGTGGCGAAGGAGAAGTGATGACCTAGATCATGGCCAGCTTTTGACGGGGCCGATCACCCCGCACAGGGACTCACTGCCTCACATTGACCGGGGCCGAGCCATTTCCTATACTGCGGAAGCTCGGATGGAGGTGCGCTGGTGAAAATCGCCGTTGGCTTACTTATTGTTCTGCTCCTGTTGGTCGGAGTAGGCCTCTCGCTTCCCTTCCTGATTGACCTCAACAAGTATAAAGACCAATACAAACCACTCATCGAAGACGCGCTCAATCGCAAGGTTCAGCTGCAAGACATCCGCCTGACT
>JBDSKU010000357.1:0-4095 GCA_039916745.1 Nitrospiraceae bacterium | reverse complement strand
AGGCTCCTGGCCCCATAGGTCAATCCTACACGATAATCGGCATCGTGGAGGATGGGGAACGTCAGGTGGTTCTCTTGCTGAAACGGCCTGGTGACCGACGCGCCTTGCGCGTCCGTGGACACCGCGAGAATCTCAAAATCATTCCGTGAAAATGTCCGGTAGAGCTCTTCCATCGCCGGCATCTCCACCCGGCAAGGGCCGCACCAGGTCGCCCAAAAATTCAACAACACCACTTTGCCACGCAAGTCCGACAGTGAAACCGAGTGGCCGTTCAAGTCTCGAAGGCGGAAATTCGGGGCTGGCTCACCAAGTTTCACAACGTTGCGTTCAGCAACCGGCAGAATATCTGGCGCTGCCGCTCCGCCTATTCCAACCAGCGTGACCGTTAGCATGGCCACAATTCCAACAATGACCAACCTCATCATCCCTTCCTCACTCCACCGTCCAATGATTGAACATCGGCGGCTTTGGGAGTCACATTGAGCAACTTGGTCAACACTTGCAGGCTATCGAGTCTTGTCCAGTCCCGTGGACCGATCACAATCTCTCGAATGACACCCTGCTGATCGATGATAAACGTTTCTGGGACGCCCATACGTTTATAGGGTTTGTCGGTCTTTCCCCAGGAATCGATCAAGACAGGGAAGGTCAGATTCATGCCCTTGATGAACGGAGGAATGTCTTTGGTCGTCGTTACGCGATCGATGCTGACCGCCAGAACCACCAGGCCCTCCTTCTCGAAATTCTTGTGGAGCACTTCCATCGAAGGCATTTCTTCACGGCAGGGTTTGCACCAGGTCGCCCAAAAATTCAGAAACACCACCTTGCCTCGAAAGTCCGAGAGCCGCTGGGGTTTCTCGTTCAGATCGGTCAGGGCAAAGTCAGGCGCCGGCTTCCCCACCGTCAACAGCTCATACTGGGCGCTCTGCATCCAGACGATACCGAACACCACCGCGAGAATGGCTGCACCCACCAGTACGATCATGAAGCGTGAGCCTCCTGACGTGGGCGAGAGAGCAGAGGATGAGGGCATCGATGGTTCAGTCATGGTGACCTGAATGTGAGGCAACCACAGAAATCTTATGCATAGGCATGGAGGCCTGAAAGCAAGAAGTTCACGCCCCAGAAACAAAAGACGACCATCAAGAAGCCGAAGATCGCATACACGGCGGCACGGTGCCCCTCCCACCCGCGCGTCATCCTGGCATGAATGTAGGCACCATAGATCAGCCAGACGATCAGCGACCAGGTCTCTTTCGGATCCCAACTCCAATAACCGCCCCACGCATAGTTGGCCCACATCGCCCCGAGGATAATGCCGAAAGCCAGCAAGGGGAAGCCGACCGTAATGGCTTTGTAGCCTAACTCATCGATGGTCTCGAGATCCGGAAAGGCGGCGTAGAAGCGGGAGGTGCTCCCCCGTCGTTCCGCCCGCTCCTTAAAGAGGTACATCACGCCCAGGCCCCCGGCCATTGCAAATGCCGCGTAGCTGGTCAGCGTGATCGACACATGGATATAAATCCAATAGCTGTTCAACGCGGGCACGAGCGGTTCTGCCGTCTGGTATCGATAGGGCAATAGCGACGCTGCACCCATGGCAATGAACCCGATACCCACGACGAAGGCGCCGATGGCTTTAATCTTGTAGCGTAGCTCTAACAGCACATAGCCTAGAATAATCGCCCAGGACACGTAGGCCATCGCCTCGAACTGATTGGACCAGGGCGCAAACGTCCCTGACGTCTGCATCCGCTCAAAGGCTCGCGTGAACAGAGCACCGGTATTCACGATCCATCCAAACACCGTAATCAACGTGGCGATCTGGCCCAATTGGGTAGCCCAGGCTCCGTCGCGTTCATCGAAGTTATCCGTTGAATGACCGGCAGGAGCCAACGTCATGACCGGACGGCGCGCAAACAGATAGGCGATATAGAGGGTCAGCGCGGCAAGATAGAGCCAAAACGTCATGTCGAACAGAAACAGGGATCGGACCATCATGTCCTCCGTCGATCGATTCAGGCCAACGTACCAACCGTCATCATACTCAATACAGCGGCAGTTTGACTACTCAGCCCGATCCTCAGGGCTTCACGGCTCATGACGGAGAGGCCGAGAGGGTGCGGAGCTTGTCCGTCAACTTTCGAAACTCCCGCTGAAAGTCGATCTGGCTCTTATGCGTCGTGCCGCCGACATACACTGTCACCCCCTCCTGAGCCGGAACGATCTTCATCCAGATCCGGCGGTGAAAGATAAAGGACGAGAGGGTAATCCCCACCACGATCATGGTCGAGCCGGTCCAGACGATATTGATCCCGGGATTCTTGGCGATCTGAAGACCGGTAAACTTCTTCGGCTTGTACGCCACCAGTTCGAACTGGTATTTCGACTCTTTAATATCGAAGAGGTCGGGGAACTGATAGAAAACCCAGGGCGTCGACTGGACCGAGCTCCGTTCATTCACTGCCAATCGGATCGCGGGGTTCGCATGTTCCACTGTCTTGGAAAACACCTTCTTCTCCGTCGAGTTGAAGGCAAAGTCCGCCACGAAATCAGTGATCGATAGCTTCAGATCGAGATCGGCAACCGCCTGCTCCTTGTGCCATTCCAAATCGACGGTCTTGAGGACCTTGTCCGTCGCTTTATCCTTAATGTTGACCCGCGCCACCTCGACCTGATCCCAGGAGTCTCCATAACTGGATTGATAGAACCAAACACCTTTGTAGACAAGGGGATCGTTGACCGAAATGGTCTTGGTGACAGCCGACTTGCCCCCGTCGATAACCGTCAGGGTACTATTGTAGGACTTCACGGACCCGTTCTCATGATAGTCGATCCAGAACTTATCGACCTTGATGTCGAAGTTGCCCCGTGGGATATGGTAGGTCTGCCCCTCGATACAGACCCCGAATTCCTGGAAGCCGTAATAGGTGCCGATCAGGCCACCGACGATAATCACGGTCGCACTCAAATGCGCCATATGCGCGCCGACGCGGCCCAGGACACCCTTCGTCGCATAGATCGTCACTTCACCCGGGTCATTTTTCGCCAGGACCTTGTAGCCCTTTTCGATAAAATGTTGCGCCAACTGCTGGGAAACGACTTCCTTGCTGCTTGCAATCGAGACCTCGGCCTGCTGCTTCATCCCCTTCACAAAGTCCAGCGATACACTGACCCGGTCTTGTTTCATCGACCGCCAGACACCAGGGAACCGCTTATAGAAACAGGTCAGCGAGTTGACACAGAGGAGCCCGAGGAGACTGGTAAACCACCAGGTGTGATAGACGTCGATGAACCCCAGCCGAACAAACCACCGATAGGTGCTCTCTCCATATTCTTGGATATAGGATTCCGGCCGTTCGTTCTGTTGGATGACCGTCCCGATCGTAGCGGTGATGGCGATGAAGAGAAAAAGAAACATAGCCAGCTTGATCGAGGCGAAGAACTCGACCAGCTCTCGGGAGAACTCCTCCCATCCCAGCCTTGGAGCGGGGGATCGGGGACTCTGTTGTTCTCGAATCGCGTCCGACTGACCACTCATCGTATTGACAATCCCTTTCTCATCACGAGGCACACCCCGTCACTGCTCGTTGAATTCGCGGCCTTACACAAAAGAACGATCGTGGCCCGGGGAGAGAAGGCCAATCCCAGACGCGCCCTTGTGGCGTCGTAGAGAAAAGAGGTGAGAATTGCAGAACGCGGTGATCTTACAAGTGCCTGAAAAGGGGTGTCAAGCAAGCACCGCGCGATGCCGGACCAGGCACTTCAGGACATGAAAGAAATAGACAAAGGAGGCGCGCTCATACTAGTATTCCACGGGAATATGTGAGGTTATCGTCAACCGACCATTGAGGAGCCAATGAGAACTAACTACCTGTTCACATCAGAATCTGTGACGGAAGGACATCCAGACAAGATCGCCGACCAGATCTCCGACGGAATCCTGGATGCGATCATTGCGAAAGACAAGTTTGCCCGAGTCGCCTGCGAAACGATGTTGACCACCGGCATTGCGTTCGTGGCCGGTGAAATATCTACCAAGGCCTATGTCGAGATTCCCGATATCATTCGCGATGTTATTAAAGATGTCGGCTACTG
>JBDSKU010000356.1:0-7888 GCA_039916745.1 Nitrospiraceae bacterium | reverse complement strand
GAAAAAACAGTTGTCGTTTGCTGGAAAGCTCCTCTACGATGACTGAGACCCCTCCGTGCTCGCCGAGGACCACTCCGAGTAGCTTGAGCTTCGACGCTAGATTTAATGGAACTCGTGAAGGTTGCGTGCTGGCTCCTGCCGTGCTTATGCCCAGAGGATCAGGGGGGAGGGGAAAGAGTCCGCTCGCCAGAATCGTCTCAGCGATCGCGGGCACAGAGGCCTTCGCATCAGCCTCTCGATTGAAAACCGATGAAGAATGCCCCGGCCTGATTGGAACAGATAACGCTTCGGCAATGAATGCATTGACAATGTGCGCCATAAAAAAGGCTCCACAAAGTACGTAGGCGATGATGATGGCTCGACGCATGGTCATAATATTCGCACACACCGTTATAACAGTCGCCCTTCGGCAAGGATATTCTAGTGTGGCAGACGGTCTCGTGCAAGAACAACCCGCACCTCCTTGGGGAAGAGGCAATCCTTCCCGTTGACGACCTAACACCATAGGCAGGACAAGGGAGTCTTTGTCTGCCTCACATCCCGTTCCCGGAATTTTCATTGGCCTCACATGAGACGCACCTTGATGGCAGAAGGACTTAAGACGCAGGAATCAAGTGAATCGTGGTGACCACATAGAACGACAGTGAAAACTGAATCCCGTATGGACAAGACCACACGAGCCAGACATAATTCATCCTTCTGCTGATGTAACCGAAGGAGTGGTCTTGTGAAAAAAGCATTGATCAGTGGTATTACAGGCCAAGATGGATCGTATCTGGCAGAGTTTCTTCTCGGGAAGGGCTATGAGGTCTACGGCATTATTCGGAGGTCAAGCTCGTTCAATACAGGACGAATCGATCCCATTTATGAAGACCCCCATGTCCCCCACCGACGGCTCCATTTGGTGTATGGCGATCTCAACGACGCGAGCTCGCTGAATCGCATTATCCGAACGGTCCAGCCCGATGAAATCTATAACCTGGGAGCACAAAGTCACGTGCGTGTGAGCTTCGATATTCCCGAGTATACCGGCGAGATTACCGGACTCGGAACGATCCGCCTTCTGGAAGCCATTCGGGAAGCGGGGCTGAAGCCGAAGTTTTATCAAGCATCGTCGAGCGAGATGTTCGGTAAAGTGCAGGATGTTCCTCAGCGGGAAACCACGCCATTCTATCCCCGTAGCCCCTATGGAGCGGCCAAGGTCTATTCCTATTGGATTACGGTGAATTATCGAGAGGCCTATGACCTCTTTGCCTGTAACGGTATTTTATTCAACCATGAATCGCCCAGGCGAGGCGAGACGTTCGTGACACGCAAGATCACGAAAGCCGCGGCACGGATCAAGCTTGGCATTCAGCAGGATCTCTTTCTTGGTAACTTGGATGCAAAGCGAGACTGGGGGTTTGCGGGAGACTATGTGCAGGCGATGTGGATGATGTTACAAGCCCCCAAGCCGGAGGACTACGTCATCGCCACTGGGGAGACGCATACCGTGCGCGAGTTCTTAGAGCTGGCGTTCGGTCGCCTTCAGCTGGATTGGGAGAAACATGTGAAAATCGATCCAGCATACTATCGCCCCACCGAAGTGGATCTTCTGATCGGTGATGCAAGCAAGGCGAAGCGTGATTTAGGATGGGAGCCCAAGGTTCGATTTAAAGAACTGGCACATATGATGGTGGACGCGGATCTTGCCCTCGAACAAGAACGACTTGAAGGAACCAAGGGGAAGAGGTAGCGATGTCATTCTGGTCTAACAAACGGGTGGTCGTCACGGGCGGGGCAGGCTTTCTTGGATCCTTTGTCGTTGAGCAACTACGAGCCAAAGGCTGTCATGACATTGTCGTACCTCGAAGCAAAGATTATGACCTCGTTCAGATGGGTGCGGTCAAACAGCTTTACAGCGATAGCACTCCCGATATGGTCATTCATCTGGCTGCACGGGTCGGGGGAATCGGTGCGAACCAAGCCAATCCCGGAAAGTTTTTTTTCGATAACCTGATGATGGGTACCCAGCTTATCGAAGTCGGACGTCAACGGGGGCTGAAGAAGTTCGTGGCGTTGGGCACCATCTGTGCTTATCCCAAGTTTGCTCCTATTCCATTTCAAGAAGACGACATCTGGAACGGATACCCTGAAGAGACCAATGCACCGTACGGTCTGGCCAAAAAGATGATGCTCGTCCAGTCGCAGTCGTATCGTGAACAGTATGGGTTCAATTCGATCGTTTTATTTCCTGTGAATCTCTATGGTCCTCGCGATAACTTTGATCTCAAAACGTCCCACGTCATCCCTGCCTTAATACGCAAATGTGTGACCGCTCAAGAAGCGGGCCAATCCACCCTTACCTTGTGGGGGGACGGATCTCCGACTCGAGAGTTTTTATATGTGGAGGACGCAGCGGAGGGCATCCTGCTCGCTGCTGAACGTTACGAGGGGAGTCTGCCTGTCAATCTGGGGACAGGGGAGGAAGTGCCAATTCGTCATCTTGCCACCATGATTGCTGAGGAGGCTGGTTATACAGGCCAGATCCAATGGGATAGCACCAAGCCAAATGGGCAGCCTCGACGGTGCCTGGATGTCAGCCGGGCCAAGCAACTGTTCGGTTTTCAAGCAAAGCATGCACTCCGGGAAGGACTCAAAAAGACGATGCAGTGGTTTACCGTCAATCGCCAGAATCTTCGACAAGTCACTTTTTAAGATTTGCCCCATCTCTTGACATGTCGAGAGAGCACATTTGAACAACGTTGTCATTGCGGGCGGATTTTTCCCATTCTCAGCCATAGGAGAACCGGAGAAAAGGCATTGAAACATAACGTATTCACAAGCTCGTCTGGATGGCCTAAAACTTGCTGACTTGGTGCTATTTGCTCCCTACGCTATAGGAAACATATACGTGAACGAATCTAACACATCACCCCTGACAGAGAAGGACCATCGACCTTCACTCCAGTCCGTATCGGATACGGACAACAGTACTACGATACCAAAAACAACTAACCCAACCATTGAAGCCTCCGGTTCGACAGAGACGCCGAGCGGGCACGAATCGTATGAACGAGGAACAGCGCTCAAGAACGTGGGCCTGTTCAAACAAGCAGCGGAACATTTTGACATAGCCGCGCAGGATTCCGTATACAGGGTGAAGGGGCTGGCACAAATGGGGCTGTGTCTTAAGAGGACCGGCAAGCAAGACGAAGCCGTCATGGCATTTCGCCGAGCCCTCCAAGTGCCCTCAGCATCGTCGAAAGAACGAGTGCAGATCCTCTACCTCTTAGGACGAACGTTAGAGTCCCTCGGACGCATTCCTGAAAGCTTGGAGACCTATCGATGGCTCCGGCGTGAAGCTCCACATTATCGAGATGTCTCCACACGAATCGAATGGCTGAGCACAAGACGCGTGCACTCCAACCTGCGCTAAACAATCGGGGGTAGTCCCTGATTAAGAGTGAGCTGCAGATATCTCGGTCTTCGAGTAAACGGAGCGTGACGATTCACCGAAAATCTTTCTCAGTTGTGGAATAGGAATAAATCGGTTAGGTTTTTCTCCAAGAGGCTGCGTGTCCCACCAGTGCTGGACCGGCCATCACCTCACCTCGCCATCCAAGGCGAATTCGTGCTACTTGAGGTCAGAGAATGAAACAGATCGATCTTATCGCTGGGGCCAGGCCCAATTTTATGAAGATTGCCCCAATTATCGACGCGCTCAACGCGGCTCAAAATCGGGGCGGTTCCTTGCGTTTCCGTTTGATCCATACAGGCCAACATTACGACCGCGCCATGTCCGGGAGCTTTTTCGAGGAGCTAGGCATCCCGGACCCGGACATCAATCTGGAAGTGGGTTCTGGTACACAGGCAGAACAAACCGCCGCCATCATGGTGAACTATGAAAAGGTTCTGCTGAAGAAGAAGAGCGACCTTTGCCTGGTCGTGGGAGACGTGACCTCGACCATGGCCTGTTCCATTACCGCCCGCAAGCTCGGCGTGCCCGTCGCACATGTTGAAGGCGGCATCCGCTCTGGCGACTGGACTATGCCGGAGGAAATCAATCGGGTGGTGACCGATTCCATCACCAATTGGTTCTTCACCACCAGCGAGACCGCTAACGACAATCTGCGCCGCTCCGGAGTCACGGACGATCGCATCTTTTTCGTCGGCAATACGATGATTGACACGTTGTTGAAGCAGCTCCCGCGACTCCGTCCACCGGCCTGTTGGGAATCGCTGAATCTCAAGCCGAACAACTACTTTGTGGTGACCCTCCATCGCCCGGCAAATGTAGATGGTGAGCAGCAATTGTTGCGGCTGTTACAGGCGATTGCCGTAGGTACGCATGGTCTCTCCGTAGTATTTCCCGTCCATCCTCGTACCGCAAAGAATCTGCGCGAACTCGACAGCAAAACACCGCAACTGAATTACGTCGATCCTCTCGGCTATCTGGAATTCAACTACTTGGTGAAACATGCCCGTGGCGTGATTACCGATTCCGGTGGCATTACCGAGGAGACCACCGTTCTCGGTGTGCCGTGCTTAACCCTTCGCGATAACACTGAACGGCCTGAAACCATCACGATCGGGACGAACGAACTCATCGGAACGGATCCGAGTAAGCTACCTCCCGCGCTATCACGGTTGATGTCGGGGCAATGGAAGAAAGGCGCGATTCCTCCGAAGTGGGATGGCAAGACAGCGGCGAGGATCGTTGAACAGTTAGAGCGTTTACTGGTGGGTTAACAGACCAGGTATATCAAGGCACCTCAAGCATTGAGGTACTGCCCCAAGCACCCGTATGGAAGTGGGTGCGTAAGTCCTAGATCCCTCATCACATACAGCCGCCCCCGGTAGCGGATGCGCGTTGAGCCCCAGGGTAGAATGGTCCCACCTACAACTGACGACCGAGTTCGCTCATCCTGTCGTACAGAGGTTTGACGTCTGGGAGCCTTTCCCACTGCAGAATTTCCACCGAGTCACTGACGTACCCGAGTGATCGCATCCCATTCAACACCGCGGTCACTCCCGGTGTGCTGGCCAACACCCATAAGGACTTTCGTGACAGCGATTCGTTGTGCCGCGCCTTCGGCAGGAGGGGATTGAGGGCTGCAGATATCGAGGCCGCTCTCGCACGACTACGCTCGGTCGCTTCTCTGCGGAGTCCGCCCAACAGGGTGAGCAATTGCGGCACATAGCGGTTGCGCCAGGCTTCCCATTGTTCAGTCGCCGTTCCGGTGAGATGTTGTGAGAGGGCCTGCATCACTTGATTGAAATGCGGTGCGATCATTTGATGCTCGATCTGCTCCCAATGTTCCAGTCCCTGAATCTGAGGCCGCACACGGGTCAGCTCAATAGCCCAGGTGAAGAAGTCGGCCGGGGGCATGCCTTGACCGCTCGGCTGAAGGTGTGGGGCAATGTCCTTGCGGTATTCCTCTTCAAGCGTCGCAACCGTTTGGCATTGTCGCTCGAAATCCACGGGATCGCCTTGGAGCGGAAAATCTGCCAACCGAAGCACACCGCTCTTTTTCGTCGGCATAGCATTCAGCGGGCGATTGACCAAGACCGCGATTCCTTCTCGCTGTGCCAACTCCAATACCGTCTCCTGCTGATCCATGCCGGTATTGGGTGTCATCAGGGCGCCTGCTTCATAGAGATTCATGGGGCATTGCAGCACCCCGAAGTGATGGCGCTCCATGCCCAGTGACGCCGCAGCAGATCGTGCCGCGTCGTATAGGCGAGAGAGCGACGTCGCCTCGGCATTCGAGGGATCTGCCGTGACCGTATTCGAGGACACGCCGTAATAACTGATCCGTCCCGCCGCGACTTGCGACTCGAAAAACGTGAAGGCCTGTTCAATCCGGCGATAAAAGGCTTCTCGCGCAATCAAGAGATCGCCACCCTCATGGTGGGCTGCCTCGGATAGAAAGTATTCCGGATTGTGGAGTAAGCAGACATCGAGCGTTGCAAGCCCTAGCCGGTCCAGTGACAGGGTGAGCTGATCGGCTAGATACTCCGGGTGGATACAATGCCAGATGCCCTCACCATATTTGACCATGTCTGGGTAGGGGTGCCCGGCCTGTTCTCGCGCCTCTGCCTGTTTTAAATTCTGCCCTTGCACATACCCGATCTTCGAGACGACGATCACTTCTTCTCGCGTCAGTTCACCGTCTTTGAACAATTCGCCTAAGACAGAACCGACCAGGCGCTCACTATCGCCATCCATGTAATTCGTCGATGTGTCGATGAGGTTTACACCTTCTCGCAGTGCCTTCTTCAAGGCCTCTCGCTGCTCCGGCTCCCTTGTATCGACCCGATAGGTCCCGAATCCCAGTCGGGATGTCGTGAAGCCGCTGTTGCCGAACCGGCCATAGCCATGTTCCATGTGGCCGGCATGGCGTGATTGGCTCACGAGGCGTGCGGCATATCTGGCTGTCCCCTCAGGGCTGGCAGAGCCGGGGTGTGCGGTTCCTTGCAACAGCGTCTGCTGGGCTGGTTGATCCGTTCGTCGCGACTCGGATAACAATGCCTCAGTGACCTCTCGTGGATCGGTGAGAGGACGCTGGCAGGAAAAATTGCGACAGATATAGAGCGCGGCCGTTCCTTCTACCAAACCTTTGCCGGAGAGCAGGGGATGATTGGACGGCATACCAGTCCCATCGCTGGAGGCAATCACACGATGCGGAAGAAATACTTCGCGCACAGCGCGCTGCAGTGCCTCTAATCCAGGATCGTTCGGAGTTCCCACAAACGCTAATTCAATCGGCCCTTCCGCCAGGAGATCTACGACGGCAAGGCTCTTCGCGAAGGCTCTCGGATACCGGGCCATTTGGCGGCCGTAGATACGAATTCCGCCAATCGCTGCCTCACGCAGGTCCTGGCGATCGTAGTGGAATGAAAGTCTGGCAAGGGCGGAGACCGCCACGGCGTTGCCACTGGGCGTCGCACCATCTGCGCCTTCGCGCGCTCGGATAATCAGCGTTTCATGCGTCTTCGCGGTCGTGTAGAAGCCTCCCTGGTCCTCATCGCGAAACGAGTCCACTATCCGTTCTCCCAATTGAAGCGCGGCGGCGAGATAGCGTTCCTGCCCGCAGGCCTCATAGAGGTCGATCAATCCTTCTGCTAAATAGGCATAGTCCTCCAGCACCCCGTCGAGATGGGCCCGGCCCTTTCGCGATGTGCGAAGGAGTGTGCCATCAGAAGTCCGATGCATCTGCAAGAGAAAGTCTGCTGCCTTCATGGCTCCATCGATGTAGCGGCTATTCCCAAATACTCGGCCTGCCTCAGCCATCGCCGACATCATCATGCCGTTCCAAGCCGTAATGATCTTGTCGTCGAGTCCGGGGGGGACTCGCTCCTGCCGTGCGCGATAGAGGAGGGGGCGCACGCGCCGGATTGTTTCGTCTAGTTCATCGAGGGTGAGGTCTAACTCCTTCGTCACAGCCTCGATGGGTCGCAGCCGATTCGGGATGCTCCGATGTTCCCAATTGCCCTGATCGGTAATGTCGTAATAGGCGCAGAGTCTTCGGGTATCTTCGGCATTCTGCAGCACGGTCAGGATCTCCGCCGGTGTCCAGACGAAAAATTTTCCTTCGACCCCTTCCGAGTCTGCATCCGTCGCGGAGTAGAATCCTCCTGCAGGGTCGGTCATCTCCCGGAGAATGTAGTCGAGCACATCCGTGGCAACCTGGCGATAGGAGGATTGCTTGGTGACTTGGTAGGCTTCTACGTAGGTTTTTGCCAGCAGGGCATTGTCATAGAGCATCTTCTCGAAATGAGGCACCAGCCAACGTTCATCGGTAGAGTAACGCGCGAATCCGCCACCGATATGATCGTAGATCCCCCCTGCCGCCATCGCATCGAGCGTACGGGTCACCATCTGCAACGTGCGGCTCTCTCCTGT
>JBDSKU010000355.1:0-7853 GCA_039916745.1 Nitrospiraceae bacterium | reverse complement strand
GTGCGCACGCATATCGGCTATGGGGCGCCCCACAAGCAGGATACCTTTGCGGCGCATGGTTCCCCGCTGGGCGAAGAGGAAGTGAACCTGACGAAGCAGAACCTCGGGTGGCCCGTCGAGCCTCCTTTTCTTGTGCCAGATGCAGTCGAGCAACATTGTCGCCAGGTTGTTCACCGTGGTCAGCTAGCAGAAGCCGAATGGAACGAAAAGTTTGCGGCGTACGAACAGCAGTATCCGGAACAGGCCGGCGAGCTACGCCTCCTCATCGCGGGAGACCTGCCGCCAGGCTGGGACGCGAACATTCCGCAATTCCCCGCCGATGCCAAAGGGCTCGCCACCCGCGTCGCGTCGGGAACAATCATGGAAGCCATCAGCCGGACAGTCCCAGGCCTGATCGGCGGCTCGGCCGACTTGAATCCGTCCACGTATACGGAATTGCACGATGCAGGCAACTTTGAGAATTCCGCCATGGCGGTCGGCGATCTGCAGGGGTCGGCCGAAGGGGGCTGGAGTTATGCCGGCCGCAATCTCCAGTTTGGAGTTCGAGAGCATGCGATGGGGGCGATCGTGAACGGGCTGGCGACGCATGGAGGCACCATCCCGTTCGGCGCGACGTTTCTGACCTTCTCCGACTACATGCGCCCGCCGATTCGACTCGCGGCGTTAATGGGGATTCAAGTCGTATATATTTTCACACATGATAGCCTCGCGCTGGGGGAGGACGGCCCGACCCATCAATCCGTGGAACAGGTTGCCAGTCTGCGGGCGATTCCACATCTCATGGTCATTCGCCCCTGCGACGCCAACGAGACGGCGGTGGCTTGGCGGGTGGCAATCGAAACGCGGGACCGGCCGGTGGCCTTGATCCTAACGCGGCAGAACGTACCGACGCTCAACCGGTCGCAGTTTGCCTCGGCAGACGGTCTCCGCCGCGGGGCCTACATCTTGGCCGATGCGCCGCAGGGCAACCCCGCTCTAATCTTGATCGCCAGCGGATCGGAGGTCGGCCTCATCGTGGCAGCGCGACAGATGTTGGAGAAAAAGAACATCGCCGTGCGCCTTGTCTCCATGCCCTGCTGGGAATTGTTTGAGGCCCAGTCACGGGACTATCGCGACTCGGTGTTACTCCCGTCGGTCCGTGCGCGGCTCGCGGTCGAAGCGGGCGTGACGCAGGGATGGCACCGGTACGTGGGCGACCAGGGAGACGTGATTGGCGTCGACCGTTTTGGCGCGTCGGCTCCCGGACCGGTCGTCATGCAGGAATACGGGTTCAATGTGGAACACGTGTGCCAACAGGCGTTGGCATTACTCCAAAAGAAGAGAGCCTAATTTCCGGCGATAGGCCAAAGGACACGGAAACCCAATGGTCCGCCGCGAATTTTGGTGGGTATAAGTAGCCGCATCACCTGGTCAGGATGTTGCCGATGAGGGACTACGACGTGATCGGCTTCGGCGACGCGCCCGAACCAACACCGTACTAAGCATTACCGAGAAATCATACCAATGGAACACCATTTCAAAGCTGGAGATCATGTTGAGTGGAATTCGGAAGCAGGCCTTGTTCGAGGAATTATAAAGAAAAGCATTACTTCCGCAATCACCTTCAAGGGCTATACCGTTCATGCCTCGAAGAAGGAGCCCCAGTACTTGATCCAAAGCGACAAGACCGACCACAGGGCCATGCACAAAGATTCGGCGCTCACAAAACTCAGCAAAAGCAAACGAGGTTCGACATGATTGATCCGAATACACACGAATAATGCCGCGCCTCACGATGCGCAACGTTCCAGAATGGGAAAGGAGCGAGTCCCCTATAAGTCAGCAGCTACACAGGCACGTCCAGGAAGACATTCTCGAGAGGAGATAATGTATGAGCACGACGGTAACATCTCAGACGTTTTTATCCAAACTGAATAGCCGGCAAGAAGTCGCCGAGGGCACGATGGCCTTCCGATTCGAAAAGCCAGCCGGCTGGACATTCGAGGCCGGACAGTGTGTCGATATGACGGTACTGGATCCTCCAGAGACGGATTCAGAAGGTCCTACGCGAACCTTTTCGCTCGCGAGTGCTCCTCATGAGGAGACCCTCATGGTGGCGACCCGCATGCGTGATACAGCCTTCAAGCGTGTTTTACGGACGATGCCCTTGGGAACCACAGTGAAGATCGAAGGGCCGTCGGGCGACCTCACTCTCCAGAACAATGCCGCACACACTGTCGTATTCCTAGCAGGTGGTATTGGCATCACCCCATTCCGAAGCATTCTTTGTCATGCCGCCAATGAGATGCTCCCTCACCGCATATTCCTTTTCTATTCGAACCGCCGCCCGGAGGACGCTCCGTTCCTTGACGAACTCCAGGCGTTGGAAGGAAAGAATCAGAACTATAGGCTCATCGCTACCATGACCGAAATGGAAAAATCACAGCGGTCCTGGCAGGGCGAAAAGAGCCTGATCAGCAAAGAGCTTCTCTCAAGATATGTGAAGGATGCGCCGCCGCCCATCTATTACATTGCGGGACCGCCCAAGATGGTCACGGGTCTCCATGCGATGCTCACTGAGATCGGCATCGCTGATGACGACATTCGCGTAGAAGAGTTTGCCGGCTACTGAGCAGACCTCACCTTGCATCATAAGGGCAGTCGATAGGATCGCACCTCTGGCGCCGTAAAGAGAGCAGGATGGATCAAGAAACGTTAGGATTTCCACTCTGGCTTCGGATCAACCATTTCATCAATCTGTTTTGCCTGTTCGTATTGATGCGTAGTGGTGTGCAGATTCTTTCGGACCATCCAAAGCTCTATTGGAACGATGACAGCACCCCAGGGAGTGAATGGATCAAATTCGGGAAGAAAGTGATGCCAAAAGACCGTCTCTGGACCTCAATGGACGAGGCGGAACACATCAACCCCATCGTGGCTCTCCCCGGAGGGCACCATAACCTTGGTGCCGCAAGGAATTGGCATTTCCTCATTGTTCCATTGTGGGTACTCAACGGCCTCAGCTATGTGACCTTGCTCGGTGTGACCGGCCAATGGCGACGGCTCATCCCCACAAGCTGGACGATCGTCCCCCAAGCCTGGGAGAGCTTCCTGACGTTTGCCAGATTTCAGATACCGCCTGACAGCGCGTTTCATCCGTATGATCCCTTGCAGCAACTCGCCTATGCGGGGGTGATCTTTCTCGTCGCCCCGCTGATGATCCTGACCGGGCTCTGCATGTCGCCGGCGCTCATCGCCCGCTTTCCCTGGTATCCCAAACTTTTCGGTGGGCGACAGGCTGCGCGCAGCCTCCACTTCATCGGATTGATGACGTTGGTGATCTATACGCTGGTGCATCTCACGCTCGTTGTCCTCGTGCACTTCCCCGAAGATGTCGGTGACATGGTGCTGGGTTCAACCAATCCGAATATCGCGCGTGCCCTCTGGATCGCCTCAATCATGTTGATCGGGGTCGTGCTGTTTCATGTGTGGGCCACGGTCTACACGCTACGCCATCAACGAAGGTTTCAAGTCAACGCCACAGCGATCGTCGAGCCCCTGATCCGGTTCCTGTTCGGAGGCCTGCAGTCCCGGCAGCACTACGGCAAAGAACAGATTTCTCCGTATTTCCGTGTCAATGGATATCCGCCCGAATCCGAGACATATAAAGAGCAGGCCGAGGCACAGTTTGTAGACTGGCGCATGGCCATCGGGGGGCTGGTGGAACGTCCGCTGGCACTGTCCTTGGCGGATCTTCGGGGACTCCCCAAGCAGGAGCAAATCACCAAACATAACTGTATTCAGGGATGGTCGGCAGTCGCGGAATGGGGAGGGGTCAGGATGAGTACCATCCTGGACCTGTGCAGACCGCTGCCTCAGGCACGTTATGTCGTCTTCCATGCGTTTCCCCAAGCGGAATATGCGCCGCTCGCATATTATGAAATCCTGACGATCGAGGACGTCCTCGATCCGCAAACCATCCTTGCGTATGAGATGAACTGGGCTCCCTTGCCGATTCCCCATGGGGCTCCCTGTCGCCTGCGCATCGAAACGAAAACCGGGTACAAGATGGTGAAGTATCTTCGTGCGATCGAGCTGGTCGAAACCGTTGCGACGATTGGGGAAGGACATGGCGGCTACAGAGAAGATCATCAGTACTATGACAAGGTGGCTGCGATGTGATTCGGCTCTTTGCTGTCGAATCGCGGGGGGGAGGAATGACAGGAGTGTCACTCCCTTCCGTCGGAGGGGAAGCGATGGGAGGAGGGATAATAGTGCCAAAACTAAAAAAACAAGGAGACTCGATAATGAACGCCAATCCCTTGAAGACATTGGGAACATTCGGTCAATCCATCTAGTTGGACTATATCCGACGCGATTTGATGACTGGCGGACAGCTCCGGCGTCTGATTGAAGAAGACGGCTTGAAGGGGATGACTTCGAATCCCTCCATCTTTGAGAAGGCGATTGTAGACAGTCAGGAGTATAACGAGGACATTCGAGCCATGGCCCGTGAGGGAAAGGGATGAACGCGATCTATGAAACGCTCAGCTAGGGAGACGTGCAGAGCGCCGCTGACGAATTCCGGTCGGTGTATGACAAGACTGACGGTCACGATGGCTATGTCAGCCTGGAGGTCAACCCTCACCTGGCACATGACACCAAAGGCACTGTCGAGGAAGCGCGCCGATTGTGGACGATGCTGGCCCGCCCTAACGTCTTCATCAAGGTCTCTGCGACGACCGAGGGGCTGTCTGCCATTCAAGAACTCATCAGCGAGGGCATCAACGTCAACGTGACACTGCTGTTTGGGTTGCCGCGGTATCGCCAGGTGGCGGACGCGTATCTCGCCGGGCTCGCCGCACGGGCGGTGCGCGGTAAGCCTGTGAACCATGTGGCTTCCGTAGCCAGTTTCTTTGTGAGCCGTATCGACGGGATGGTGGTCCGTTGCTGGAGAAAGTCATCCTACAAGGCGGTGAAAAGGCAGCGCTCGCGAAGTCCCTGCACGGGCACGTAGCCATTGCCAATGCGAAGATGGCCTATCAGATCTATAAGGATATCTTCGGCAGTGATCGCTTTAAGACATTGGCTAATCAAGGAGCTCGTGTCCAACCCCTGCTGTGGGCCAGTACCAGCACCAAGAACCCGGAAGAAAGCGACGTGAAATACGTAGCGGCACTCATTGGACCGGACACGGTCAACACGGCGCCCCTTGAAACCCTCGACGCATACCGGGACCATGGTAATCCGAAAGCCCGCCTCGAACAGGATGTCGTGGAAGCCCGTCTCGTGTTGGAACGATTGACGGAATTGGGCATCAGCCTCGACCAGGTGACGCAGCAACTGGAAGACGACGGCGTCGTGAAATTCAACAAGCCCTTCGACAAAATATTGCAGACCTTGGCGAGCTCGTCGCCGCGCACGTGAGGAGAAAATCGTGAACGTGAGTCTTCGTGCAGGGCAGCCGGCGGACCCCTCGATGCTGGTGAACGTGCCCAAACTCGTGATGGCCTACTATACCGAGGTGCCTGACCATTCGGTCCCAGAACAACGGGTGGCCTTCGGTACCTCAGGGCATCGTGGTTCCGCATTCGACAAGGCGTTCAATGAATGGCATATCCTCGCCATCAGCCAGGCCATTTGTCTGTACCGCAAGCAACAGAAGATCGATGGCCCGCTGTTTCTCGGCATGGACACGCATGCCCTCTCCGTGCCGGCTCTGGCCAGTGCGCTGGAGGTGCTAGCGGCCAATGGGGTGTATGTGATGCTCGCGGAGGGGGATGAGTATACGCCTACCCCTGTTGTCTCCCACGCGATTCTCACCCATAACCGCGGTCGCACCACAGGACTCGCTGACGGCATCGTCATCACGCCCTCGCATAATCCGCCTCCGGACGGCGGCTTCAAATACAATCCCCCACATGGCGGACCCGCGGAAAGCCACGTGACGGGCTGGATTGAGGCGCGAGCAAATGAGTTTCTCGATACTGGACTGAGCACTGTGAAACGGATGTCGTTCGAGAAGGCTTTACGCGCCTCCACGACGCACCGGCACGGCTATCTCAATGCGTACATTACTGATCTCGCTCATGTGATCGACATGGACACCATTCGCGGCGCGAACATCAGTATGGGTGTGGATCCACTTGGCGGCGCAGGGGTCCACTATTGGGAGTCGATTGCTGAGCGATATCGGTTGAACCTCACGGTGGTCAACGAGGCCGTCGATCCGACCTTCAGATTCATGACGGTCGATTGGGACGGTCAGATTCGCATGGATCCGTCTTCGCCCTATGCCATGAAGCGATTGATCGGGATGAAGGACCGCTTTGACCTGTCCTTCGCCTGCGATACGGACCATGACCGACACGGCATTGTCACCAAACGCGAAGGGTTGCTGCCGCCCAATCATTACCTGTCCGTCGCCATCCATTACCTCTTCCAACACCGGCCGACATGGAGCAAGAAGGCGGGGATTGGCAAAACGGTGGTGAGCAGCCAGATGATTGATCGCGTCGCTGCGAAGCTGGACCTGACGCTCTACGAAGTGCCGGTCGGCTTCAAGTGGTTCGTGGAGGGTCTGCTCGACGGTTCGTTGGGCTTTGCTGGAGAGGAGAGCGCGGGTGCGTCGTTCGTCCGTCTGGATGGCAGCGTCTGGACGACGGACAAGGACGGCATCGTTCCAGCGTTGCTCTCGGCGGAGATCACCGCGCGGATGGGCCGCGATCCCGGCGAACTCTATCGCGAACTCGCGCGCGAGTTCGGCGAGTCTGTGTACGATCGTATAGAGGCGCCGGCGACTCCGGAGCAGAAAGCGGTGTTGTTACGCCTCTCGCCGCAACAGATCAGACTCACCGAGCTGGCCGGCGAAACCATCCAGACTGTCTTGACCCATGCGCCGGGCAATGACGCGCCTATCGGCGGGGTCAAGGTGGTGACGAAAAACGGATGGTTTGCGGCGCGCCCGTCCGGGACGGAAGACATTTACAAAATCTATGCGGAGAGCTTCCGTGGAGCGGGACATTTGCATCGCATTCTAGAAGAAGCCAAGACCATCGTCGGCGATGCATTGGCGGCGCCCTCGTAGCAACCAGGGATTCCGTCCGAGCCAACACTGAAGGAGAAACAATGACCATACACACCCGGCCAGCCACCCGATCTACAATCTTCTCCCCACGGAAGCGGCGGCCTACCGTACACGCGCGGCTGATAACGGCGCAGCCGGCAGACGGGTGATCGACTGGAAACAAGCGCTGAAAGAGAAATGGGTCACTCTACGCTCTACGCTTTGGCGATATGAAGGTACAGGCAAATAAAGCTCAGCATATCTTTGAGGCCGAGGTGTATCTCAACTATCTTGACCTGAAGGCCGTGCGAGTTGAGCTGTATGCCGATGGAACCAATGGCAGCGATCCGATCCGACTGGAGATGACGCGTGTCCGGCCATTGGCCTGCGAATCGCGTGGGGGGATCTATCGCGCATCGGCTTCGGCGGCCCGTTTCGCAACGGACTATACGGCCGCATCATCCCCCGCTGCGGCGGCGGCGTAGCGGTGCCCCTGGAAGTCAATCCCATTCTCTCGCAGCGGTGAAGCAACCTCGATCGGAAGAAGGACGACAGGAGACCACCTATGAAAGCGTCAAAAAGACTGAAAAGAATGGAACAGCCAACAGGCCTCATACCGTCTGTATCAAGCCAGGCCGCAGAAAAGTCGCATGAGACCAGGAGGCTGACAACGTCCGAACGCCCGCTGCATGATTATGCAACAGAGGTATGCGAGCGTACCTCTGTTCGGGTAGGTGCGCCCTTGCCCCTGGGGACCTATGCACATGGCGCAGGAGTGAACTTTGCATTCTTCAGCCGAAACGCCAGC
>JBDSKU010000354.1:0-3346 GCA_039916745.1 Nitrospiraceae bacterium | reverse complement strand
GCGCGTGCGATTCGCGATGGTGGTGGATTCGGTTCCATTATCGGGCGGAACTCGTTCCAGCGTTCCAAGCCGGAGGCGATCAAGTTTCTCCATGTCATCATGGGGATTTATTCCGGCGAGAATAAGTGAAGAGTCTACTAGGTTTCACATGCCGCGTCTGTCTATCGCCTGAAGGATAAAGGATACATGGTGCCTATGAAGTCGCGTCGGCCCTGGCTCGTTCCGTTCATCTTGATTGCCGTTGGGATCGTTATTGGAGTTGTGGTGGCGTCCGATATGGGATGGCTTCCGAGCAGCACTGCCGGGCCCGACCAGATTCCTGTCCCTCTCGTTCGTCCGGTGGCCACGGCACCACAGTTGCCGCTGTCTGGGGGGAGCGGGAAAAACTTCGTCGAGATCGCAAAATCGGTCAAACCGGCGGTCGTCAACATTGCGGCGACGAGAACGGGAAAAGCCGGAGAGAGCCCTCAAGTCTCGCCATTTGACGATCCATTCTTTCGGCGGTTCTTCGGCGACGAACTCAAGCGCGATCTACCGAAGGAACGGAAGGAACGGGGACAGGGGTCCGGGGTCATTGTGGATCCCAGCGGCGTGATCATTACCAACAATCATGTGGTGAACAAAGCCGACGATATTCGCGTGGTGCTGTCCGATAAACGCGAGTTTAAAGCCAAGTTAATCGGAACGGATTCGAAGACGGACATTGCGGTGATCAAGATTGAGGCCACGGGGCTGTCGCCGATCGTATGGGCTGATTCCGATCAATTGGAAGTCGGCGAGTTTGTGCTGGCAGTGGGCAGTCCCTTTGGCCTGACGCAAACAGTGACGATGGGCATTGTCAGTGCGGTTGGGCGAGCCAGTATGGGGATTGCCGAATATGAAGACTTCATCCAGACCGATGCCGCGATCAATCCCGGTAATTCAGGCGGGGCGTTGGTAAACATCCGTGGCGAGTTGGTCGGCATCAACACCGCCATCTTCAGTCAGAGCGGTGGAAATATGGGGATCGGGTTTGCCGTGCCCAGCAATTTGGCGCGTTCGATCATGGATCAACTGGTCGGAACCGGAAAAGTCGTGCGCGGCTGGCTGGGTGTATCCATTCAAGACCTGTCGCCTGAGTTGTCGGCACAATTCGGCATCACGGAAACAAAGGGTGTGCTCGTCAGCGATGTGATGGACGACAGTCCTGCCAAGAAGGCGGGATTTGAACGGGCCGATGTGATTGTCGAGTTTGACGGTAAGCCGATGGATTCGCCCACGCATTTGCGCAATGCCGTGGCGCAAACGCCTCTTGGGAAAAAGGTGCCGATCAAGCTGATTCGAGACAAGAAATCCAAGGTGCTCGAGGTCACCATCGTCGAGCAACCGAAGTCGATGTCACAGTCTGGTGCAGAAGAGAATGCGGAGTCGATTGCGCCGACAGGAGTGCTGTCGGATCTTGAGGTGCATGAACTGACAGAGGAGTTGACCGGTCGCTATGGGATCAAGTCGACCGAGCGAGGTGTCGTGGTGACGCGCGTGAAGCCAGGCAGTACGGCAGAAGAAATGGGCGTGCGGGAAGGCGACATGATTCTGGAGGTGAATCGAAAGGCTGTGACCTCGGTGAAGGTGTATGAACGGGTCATGTCAGGCCTTTCTAAAGATCAAGCGGTCCTCTTATTGGTGAAGCGACAGGGCCGATCCATTTATCTCACGCTTCGGCCCTAAGGACCGTTCTACCCTGCCTCGTGAGAGGCAGGACATGTGCCGGGAGGTGAAGGTATGGTATCGCGAGCCATATTCGTCCTTCTCAGTGCCTTGGCCGGGATGGTGCTGTTCCTGAGAGCGGAACCGGCCAATACGTCCTATTGGTTGTATGGAGTCGGCATTGGGGTTCTCACGGGAGGGCTGATCGTCGCCGGAGAGTATGCGTTACGCAACTTATCATTCGGCATAATTGTAGGAGGAACTGGTGGGCTGGCAGTGGGGCTTCTGCTCACCGGATTAGTCGAATGGGTCGGCGGTGAGATCTTCGATGTCCAAACCTTTCTGTTTCATATCGGCGGGCTGGTGTTTCTTCTCGGGCTGCCCTATTTAGGGCTCGTGCTCGGTGCGCGCTTCGGGAAGGAGAAGTTTCCGAGCTCGGAGCAGAAGTTCTTCGAATTATCTGGTTCGACCGTCTGTCCAAAAGTGTTGGATACCAGCGTGATTATCGATGGGCGGGCGGCGGACCTCTGTGAAACCGGATTTCTTGAAGGTACCTTTCTCGTGCCGCATTTCATCCTGGACGAACTCCAGCACATAGCCGACTCGTCCGATTCGTTGAAGCGGGCTCGAGGCCGGCGTGGACTCGACATCCTCAACAAGATTCAAAAGATGGTCGGCGTCGATGTGCGGATCATCGACGAGGATTTTCCTCATATTAAAGAAGTCGATGCAAAGCTGGTCGTGCTGGCAAAAAAGATGAATGCGAAAATCATCACCAATGATTTGAATCTGAATAAAGTGGCTGAGCTGCAAGGGGTGCGCGTCCTGAACATCAACGAACTCTGCAACGCACTCCGTCCTGCCGTCTTGCCCGGAGAGACCATCCGGGTGTTTGTGTTGAAGGAAGGGAAGGAAGCCGGCCAGGGTGTGGCCTATTTAGACGACGGCACGATGATCGTCGTCGATAATGCCCGGCGCTCGATTGGACGGAATGTGGATGTCGTTGTGACCAGCGTGCTGCAAACGACCGCAGGACGCATGATCTTTACCCGCCTGAAGGAAGACACCGAGCGAGAGGAGTTAGAAGCCGCTCGTGGATAAACGCGTTGTGGCGGTCGTTCCTGCGGCCGGTAAAGGGCTGCGGATGGGTGGCGCCGTTCCCAAGCAGTTTCTTTCCTTGGGCGGTGAGCCCATTGTGGTGCATTCCCTGCGGGCGCTCCAATCTGCTGCCTGTATCCACGACATTATTCTCGCCGTGCCTTCAGCCGATCTCGACTATTGCCGCAACGATCTCGTGGTCCGGTACGGATTCTCAAAGGTCACTAAGGTTGTGCCGGGTGGCAAGGAGCGCCAGGACTCGGTTCGGCTTGGGTTGGAGCATGTGTCTGAGGAGACGGAGATCGTGCTGGTGCATGATGCGGTCCGGCCATTTGTCACGGTGGCGATGATCGAGGCCGTCGTGGCGGCTGCCTGTCAACATGGGGGGGCCATCATTGCGCTCCCCATGCGTGATACGGTCAAGCAGGTCGGGGCCGGCCATCTCATCCAGCGAACGGTCGACCGGCAACCTCTCTGGCTGGCTCAGACGCCGCAGGCATTTCGAATGGATTGGTTGCGAGACGCGCATAGAAAAGCGCAGGTGGAAGGGGTGCCAGCCACC
>JBDSKU010000353.1:0-3759 GCA_039916745.1 Nitrospiraceae bacterium | reverse complement strand
ACCAGCCCATCGATGTCGGTGCGCAACAACTCCTGCGCTGTTTCACCGACGACATGCTGATAATTGGGATGGAGTATATCGACAGAACCGGCCTGTTGGCCCGTGCCGCCGGCTATGACCGTACGCCACTCAGGATTCACCGCCATCCATCCAGGCTCATGCAAATTGAGCGACGCCAAGACCGCCATCCCCTTGGCATGGGCAACCGGCACGATCGCCTTGAACCGGTCCGCGACAACCGGAACCTTGGTGGTTTGAACATAGACTCCCATCGGCCCAGACTGCCCTGCTTCGAGAATCAACGATGTCACACCTGCGCCGGCAAGCTGCGCAATCCAGACTCCGGCATCAGATGCCGTGAGCCAGTCCGCGTTCGGCAACCAGAGCGCAATCTGCCGCCGTTCCAATAAAGACGTGGAGCCGAGACTCCGGCGAAACACATCCAAGCGATTGAGTGCATGAAAGGCATAGGTGCCGGCGAGCGGAACAGATGGCGGCGCCGCCCCAACAACCGAGCGATAGACCGACAGCGCAGCCGGGAGATCCCCTCGCTCCTCATAGGAACGTGCGAGCCACCATCGCGCTTCACTCAACCTGGGAGAGCTGGGATTGGAGTCGACGAATCGCTGGAAGAGCACAGCGGCCAGCGGATAACGCTCTTGCACATAGGCCCGATAGGCAGACTCAAGAAGCTTTGTCTGGGCGTCCAGTGCCGGATCGACACCGGACGCAACAGACGGCGATGAAGCAGGAACATGGTGCATCAGACTGGCGCACCCGGGAAGAACCACAAGCAGGACGCTCGCAATCCATCTCACAACATCCGGCCAATGATGGACGGAAAATCGCACAACCATTTATGCCCAACAGGAGAACAGTCCAACAGGATACTCAAAATGGCCGTCCAGCAAGGCCGCAGGCGAATCGAACCCGGAGGCGTAGCCTCAGGGGTACGTTGAGGATTTCGATGAGCCGAGAACGAAGCTGGCGGACATTTTCAGCATCCTGCTAACCAACAATGTCTGTCTGGGGGAAGAAGTAGGACACCTCAAACTTGGCCGTCTCCGGCGAGTCCGATCCATGCACCGCGTTGAACTCGATGTTCGCCCCATGGGCCTTGCGAATCGTGCCCGCTTCGGCCTTGGCCGGATCGGTCGCGCCCATCAGCTCGCGGTTCTTCTTAATCGCATTCTCACCCTGCAGAACCAGCACTACGACCGGGCCGGACGACATGAACGTGCAGAGGCTATCAAAGAACGGGCGGGCCTTATGCACGGCATAGAACCCCTCGGCCGTCGCCTTGGAAAACTGCATCATGCGGATGGCCACTGGTATCAGACCCGCCTTTTCATAGCTGGCAATAATGTCGCCAATCGCATGCTTCTTAACTGCATCCGGCTTGATAATCGCTAATGTTCGTTCACTCATGGGATCTATGGTTCCTCCAGACAGTTAAAGGATCAAATGAAGACTGACCATCGCATTATAAGTGGCTGATAATGGGCTTGCAAGAGTCGGAGAAGGTACGCAAGGAATACAACCGTTGCTCCTACGAATAGCCAACAATGGCGAACCAATAATCCATTGAAGAGAGAGCCGTGTACCGCCTCAGGTTGCAGAGGATCGGTCCATCATCTCCTGCACGCTTCCTGCCACGACATGCTGGACCAAGTTATAGAAAATGATCGGCACGATCACTTGGGGTGCGAAGCGAGCGCCAGGGAAGCCAGAACTAGTCCGGTCCCGCTGTTATTCATTCCCAACCCATACATGAGTGACACACGCTCAGCATCGTCTACTTTAAACAGACAGCTCAATCCGTATCCCGATGCAAATGCTATCAGACAGAGACCTGCGGTAATTCCTAACGTCACACCCAGAAAATCGAAATCGCGAGCAGCCAACGCCTGCGGGAGCGACGCCGATGCATTTGAGTAGTTCAACAGGAGCAACACGACGCAATTGCTGAGTTTGATGAATGGCATGGCAGCAAGAAGCTTGGATTCAGGAAGGGCACCTCGCGCACAGAGACCCAGGACCGACGGCAGCACGATCCAAAAGCCCAAGAATGCTCCCGACCCATATGCGGCGAGGCTCTCCAGGACGGTTTCATATTCGTCCGAGGCCATCTCTCCAAACAGATAGAGTGTGATCGGCGTGATAATAGGACTGAGAATCGTGGAGCACAGGACTAATCCTAAGCTCAGCGCCAGGTTTCCATTGGAGTTTTGTGCCCATGCGGTGGACGATCCGGCGATGGGCATGGCAGCGACCAATGCCAGGCCGACCAGAATATGCTGCGCCTCGTCCGGTTCATACCAGAACCGCATGACCAGCGTAACGACGAAAATATAGGCGATAGGGACCGCCAGATTGGCCGTGAGTCCCGCGAGCAAAACTCCCGTCTTGTGCCGGAGGGATTGTAAGTGTGACGTCTTGACACCCAGACCGGCGTTGAACATGAGCAGGGCGAGGAGGACCAGGAGCAGCGACGCGTGGATGTTTGTCTGCATAATCTGAATATTGCCGAACGAGAGGTTTCTCATCCATGAGCCAGGCGTCGGAAAGACGGCGGCGAGAGCATAGGCCCCAATTAAGAACCAGAGCAAATGGTGGTGAAGAAATTTAGCTAACGCGAAAAATGAGAGATGACGGTTCTGCATACTGACAGTCTCACCTGTTTAAAATATTATGCTCTATCGTTGGAGGGGACATTGTCCGTCCTCGCAGCCTCGAAGCCAGATAGTCTTCCTTGGTCAAGCTGTCTCCTAAGGATTCCATCACCTCGGCCAAGTTGAGCGCTAATTGCGCCTCTTTATTTCCACGAACGTCCTCGGGCAACATTTTGAGCGCGCCCCGCGCGTAGATCGATTCCTCCATCGATTACCAGACCGGATATCCCTGCATGGTTTCAAACGCACGAGCTTCAACTCGCACGGGTCGTAACGCCACGCCGAAGAGGTAGCCTCCGCCAAACCACAGCGGCGTACTCGTCAGCAGTTCGAATCCGACATTTCCAAGAATGAGTCCTGGATTCCAGGCTGTCGCCAGACCAAGGGCGATCGTCTCCCATGTGATATCGGCAAACATCCCGCCGGCCAACCACTGCCAACGTACTTTCCCGAAATCTAGGATGCTGCCCGGGCAGAAAATAGCAGAAAATAGGGTCAGGTCTTGCAATCATACATCGTCCACTTCGGCCTGTTTCAACCGACGGCTGACTGTGGCTGCATGGGCACCCAAATGGTCAGCAATCTCGGCCAACCGATAGCCATATTGGCGATAGGCCGTATGAATGTGCCGCGTCGTCTCCCCGTGCCGCTGAAACAGGGCGCGCAAGGTAGGACGCTGGGCCTGCGTCTGCTGGCGGGGGACATCGCGAATGACCCGATTGGGCTGGTGCTGGGCCACGAAGGCCTCGGAGCCCAGATAGATCTGCCCCGTCAGTTGCTCCCAAGGTCGCGGTCCACTCCGCCCTTCTGACACAAAGGTCCGATAGTGCTCCCGCGCAGGTGCCATCCGTTGGCCAAATTGACTGAGCACCCAATCGGTCGTCAGCCAGATGGGAGCCGTCATCTTCCCCACCGTCGCTCGATAGCTGCTCCACGCCCATTGCCGGGAATGCGTGACCATCTTCGCCCGCACCGGGTTCAGCACGACATACCGGCAGAGCTGCGCCTCTTTTTCCACCAGAATCGCGGTGAACCGTCCTTGAAAGAGATGGCCGACCCGCTCATGTCGCCGGTTATACATCTGCGT
>JBDSKU010000352.1:0-17833 GCA_039916745.1 Nitrospiraceae bacterium | reverse complement strand
GGAAGGCTATAGCCGGTTTCCGGCAACCGCTGGAACGTATCCTTACCTCCCGCCTGGAGAGGCTGCAGGTATTGACCGAGAAAATAGAGGTTCCCATAGGGCAGCCGCTGCGTGGCCAAGATATTATTTTCACTGCTCGGGAGTGCCCGTTGAGCACCTGAGTTACTGAGCTGCTGCAGGTAGTTTGGATCGGTCACAAAATTTATTTGGGCGCGCAGCAATAAGTCCGGCGTGAATTGCTGGGTATGGGTCCCGGCGATGAGGGCGCGGGACTGTGACGCGCTGCCCCCGGTGTCGGTGACGCCTGACACATTCGGCAATTTCGTCTGCTGCAGAAAACTGACAAACCACTGCCCTTTCGATTTCTGGTCCAGGGCATAACGATACTCGAAATCGCTTCCGTAGCCGAGACTGCTGTAATACGAAGGAGAGATCGTCAGATCCTGGCTAGGATTGATGGCCCAATAAAAACTTTCCTGGAGGTGTGTCCCGAATCGATTGTCGTACCCGACATTCGGAATGAGAAGCCCGCTCCGCCGACTGGAGAGCGGATAGGTCATCGTGGGAATCGGAAGCACCGGGACATCGTTCACACAGAGCCACCCGCCGGTAAAGCCCACGTGATCGCCGGCATTCAGATCGAGATCCTTAAACTCAAACCGCCAGGCCGGCGTCTCCCCTTCCTGCGCATCGCAGTTCGTAAACCGGCCCTCTTTCACCCGATAATGGTCCTCTGAAAACCGCTGCATGAGGCGCCCCTCGACCGAGGTATTCGAGGCTTTCAAATACACTCGCCCATGGGTGACCACCCCCGCCTCGGTATTCACATTCAGTTCCAACCGCTCGGTCGCGAGATCGGCTTTGGGATCGATGAGTCGGACATGGCCTGTGGCAATCACGACGCCGGGCAAGGCATGAATAGTCATGTGATCGGCCGTGAGGCGCATGGTGCCCTGATTGACCACCACCGAGCCATTGGCTTCGTAGGTCTCTTGCTCTTGGAGATAATCGATTCGTTCTGCGGTGATATCGAGCGGGAGCGCACCGGACGAGGTCGACGCTGGCACGGAAGCACTCTGGTTCTCCATGGCATGCCCAACGAGCGGGAGCAACAGCCCCAACATCAACCAACCCGCCAGACACCTGGATAACCGCATCACCATGCCTGTCATATCAGCCCCGAAGCGGCGACAGCCCACAGCCACGGAGCCAGGCCTTACACTCGCCCACCAGCATGAGCGAGCCCGTGACGCAGACCAGCCCCTCCGGTGTGGCCAGCTGTCTGGCCAAGGCCATCGCATCACCGAGCGAGGACATGACATGCGAATGCGGCAGCAAACCGTCGAGCGTAGCTCGGAGTTCCTGCGCGGTGAATGAACGCGGAAGATCCGCCTGTGTCAATACGACTTCATCCACCAGGCCCTTGAGCGGCTCGACAAACCCTCGATGGTCCTTATCGCGCATCATGCCAAGGACCAGGACGACGGGGCGGGACGGATGAGATCGGCCAGACTGGGTGAGGTAGTGAGCCAAGACCCTGGCGGCAGCGGGATTATGCGCGCCATCCAGCAGGATCGTCGGATCGTGATCGACCACTTCCAATCGCCCGGCCCAGTCGACCGCACGCAAGCCCGCCCGTACCGCTTCAGCCGTGACCGCAATCCCCTGAGGAGCTGCCGCATCCAAGAGCGCCAACGCACAGGCCGCGTTATCCAGCTGATGTTGCCCCTCCAAGGCACAGGCCAATCCGTCATAGTGCAGACCCATGCCGCGATAGGAAAAATTCTCGGGCCCCTTCCCCTCTGTACGAAAATCCTCTTCCAGGCGAAACACCGGGGCCTGCCGTTCCCTGGCCACCTGCTCGATCGTGCGCCAGGCCTCATCATCGAGCCGCCCCAGCACCACCGGCACTCCCTGTTTGATAATGCCGGCCTTCTCGAACGCGATCGACGAGACGGTCGTCCCCAGATATTCCTGATGATCGAGGGAAATCGTCGTCACCGCACAGGCCAAGGGTGTCACGACATTGGTGGCATCGAAGCGCCCGCCAAGCCCGACTTCCAACACCGCCACCTCGACTCCTGAGTCGGCAAAGTGCTGAAACGCCATCGCCGTCGTATATTCAAAGAAGGTCGGCGACAAGTCCGGTTGACAGACCGACTGAAGTTGTTCGGTCAATTGTGTCACCCGCGACTCCGCAATCATCTCGCCGTTCACACGAATCCGTTCCCGGAACTCCACGAGATGGGGCGAGGTATAGAGCCCCACTCGATACCCTGCCGCCTGCAACATCGCGGCAGTCATGGCCGCGGTGGATCCCTTTCCGTTCGTCCCGGCGATATGCAGCGTGCGGTACTTGGTCTGCGGCATCCCGAGTCGCCCCATCAGCGCCGTCATCGTCTCGATACCCAGTTTGATGCCATGCTTTTGCAGGCGATAGAGAAAGGTCACGGCAGACAAATAGGTCATCGTGTGATCAGGCAGGATGGGAGGTTAGCCCGGATGCGTCATAGGGGAACCAGGCTTAAAAGTGGGCCACGAGCGTACTTAAGGTTTCTTTCAGTTGCTTGCGCTCCACGATCATATCGATCATGCCATGCTCGAGTAGAAACTCTGCACGCTGAAACTGATCCGGCAGCTGCTGTTTGATGGTCTGCTCAATCACGCGGGGCCCGGCAAATCCGATCAGCGCTTTCGGTTCGGCGAGAATCACATCGCCCAACATGGCGACGCTCGCGGTGACGCCACCGAACGTGGGATCGGCTAGCAAACAAATAAACGGCAGTTTCGCCTCGCCTAGTTTGGCAACCGCGGCAGAGGTCTTGGCCATCTGCATCAGAGAGAGAATCCCCTCTTGCATCCTGGCGCCTCCGGAGGTAGTGACCAAGATCACCGGCAACCGTGTTTCCAGCGCGCGATCGATCGCCCGGCAAATTTTTTCGCCGACCACCGACCCCATGCTGCCGCCCATAAAACTGAAGTCGAATACGCAGAGCACCACCCGGCGGCCGTTCATCATCCCCTCGCCGATCACCATGGCATCTTTGCGGCCGGTCTTCTCCTGATGCGCCTTCACCCGATCCTTGTACGACTTCGTGTCTTGAAAGCTTAGTGGGTCCAGGGGGCCGAGTTCTGCATCCCATTCTTTGAACGTGCCGAAGTCGACCAAGAGCGCAATGCGCTCTAAGACAGAGATGGGGAAATGGTAATCGCACTTCGGACAGACCTTATTGTTCCGTTCGACCTCTTTACGATAGACAATCTCCCGGCAATGATTGCACTTGAGCCACATCCCTTCCGAAAGCTTGGATCGTTTCGGAGCTTCAGCCTCAGTCGTTTTCTGTTTTTTAAACCAAGCCATCGTAGGCTCCTCTCAGTCCGACACAGGACCACCGCGACTCATCAGCAGGCTGTTGAAAATGCCCGCCAGGTTCGTTCTCGCATCGTTCAGACCCTCAACGTACCCTAAAGGGTACGCCTCGGTCCCTCACTCGCTGCGGCCTTGCTGGACGGCCATTTTGAACAACCTGCGAGAGATAGAAGAGGGCAGAATACCATAGCCGCCCATATGACGCACGTAGATTTCCCATCGATGACCGTGCCGGTGCGGGAGTCAGAAGCGTTGACCGCCGAAGGCGATCTGGAACATCAGGGCGAGTCCGACGGCCACACTCCCAAGACTCGCCAGCCCCTGAACCGCGAGAAACACGGGACGTCCGAGGTTCAGCGACCACAACACTGGAAGGCTCACCACCATGCCGACCAACATCATGCCCAGGATCGAACCAATCCCGAACACCGCAATATAGATGAGCCCTTCCGACACCGACCGAGCGGACGACAGCACGATCAGCAACAGAGCTGCCGACCCGGCCAGACCATGGGCCATGCCGATACAGAATGGCCGAACGGAATCACGCCACCAATGTCCATGCCCGTGATCCTCGACCAACGCATGACTATGCAAATGCACATGCGGCGTACCGTCATGGTCGTGTGTATGCATATGCCAGCGCTCCCGAACCAATCGCACCCCGAGCATGCTGCCGAGCAGCACGAGCATCGCGCCGACGCCGAACTCGGCCGCTACGGCGACAGGTTCAGGAATCGGCATGCGGAGCACCAACACGACTGCCCCGACCAGTAACAAGACCACCGTATGGCCCAGCCCCCAGCTGAATCCAATCATGCCGGACGCGCGCAACGAGGGCCGCTGTGCCAGCACCGTGGAGACGGCTGCTAAATGGTCTGAGTCCAAGGCATGGCGAAGCCCCAGCACAAACCCGAGTCCTACGATTGTAAGGAATTCAGTATCCAGCATGAGCCATCAACAGGATTTGGCCAGAGATAGGCAGCCAGGTGGGACGTCAACCGCCGCGGGCATGCATTTCGAGATGGGGATCTTCGCGGAGCTTCTCAATGCCGATGAGCCCCCCGACACGCAACCCATCCCGCTCCAGCGCCTTGCGGTCCTCTGCGCCCCGGTCGCGGCGGCCTTCCCAGCCGGCACGAATCACCGCTCTCATCTCATCTGCGGCCGTACCAACGCGAAGCGGCTTCCGCAAATCCGTTCCCGCCGTCGCATACAGACAGCGGTACCACATGCCGTCGGCAGTGACCCGGCTGCGATCGCAGGTCGCACAAAACGGTGTGGTCGTTGACGGGATGATCCCGAAGGTCGCGCCATCCGGCAACAAAAACCGCTGAGCCGGCGCAGCCCCCCGCTCCGGCATCGGCTCGATCGTCCCATAGTGCGCCGTCAGCAGCGCGAGCATCGCCGTTCGGGACAACACTTTCTGTTGCGACCATTCGTTCGCCCCGCCGACGTCCATATATTCGATAAACCGCACTTCCGCCTGCACGCGCTTGCCGAACTCGATCAGCGAGACCAACTCATCATCGTTGAAACCTCGAATCGCCACCGTATCGAGCTTCAGCCCGGTGAAGCCCGCGCGCGCCACCGACTCAATCCCTTCCATGACACGCGCGTACTCATCGCGGCGGGTCAGCTGACGAAACCGTTCCGGCCTGAGCGTATCGAGGCTGACCGTCACACGGTGAAGCCCTGCGTCAAACAATGCTTCAGCCTGGTCCGCCAGCAGAATGCCGTTCGTCGTCAACGCAATATCCATCACCCGCCGGTTCTGGACCAAGAGACGAATCAGCCGGGGCAAATCACGCCGCAGCAGCGGCTCTCCCCCGGTCAGCCGTACACGATCCACGCCGAGGTCGGTAAAGTAACCCGTCAGTGTCGCCATTTCCTCATGGGTCAGCACATCCTCGCGCGGCAGCCAGACATAGTCCTCTTCCGGCATGCAGTACTTGCAGCGGAGGTTACATCGGTCCGTCACGGACAGCCGCAAGCTGCGTAGCGGCCGGCCATACGTATCGGCAGCAACAAACTGAGAGGCATTGTCAGGCGTCGGCATCGTCATATTCGACTCGTCACCCATCACTGGCCACACATCACTCGTAACGCCTACGGATGTTCCTCAACCCAGACTTCGCCTTCCGGCGTATGTTCAAGTTTCCAGATCGGTGTAATCTGCTTCAATTCACTGATCGCCCATTCGCAAGCACGGAACGCTTCCGCCCGATGCTCGGCACCGGCAATGATCAGCACGATGTTTTCACCAATCGTGATCTCGCCATATCGATGGATGATCAGGAGCTCCAGAATGTCGAAATCTTTCAGCCCTCGCTCGCGAATCTCGCGAAGCTTCTTTTCCGCCATCCCTTCGTAATGCTCGAAGGTGATGCTGTCGACATCCCGCCCTTTCGAACGATCCCGGGCAATCCCGAGAAACGTCGCAATCCCCCCGATCCGCTGCGATCGGCTCTTGACTCGATCGAGCTCTCGGTCGATGGAGAAGTTCTCTCGCTGCACCCGAACGAGCTGGCTCTCATCTATCGGTTCCATGCCTGATCCACCTGCAAATGGGGGTAGCAATGCGATCTCGTCACCGTCTTTGATTTCAGTCCCCTCGTGGGCAATCTCCTGATTGACCGACACCAGGACCTTCTTCGTATGAATGAGCTCCCCGATGGCGGGATAGCCGCTATCAAGAAGCTCAACCAAATCTTTCACTCGCCGTCCATTTGCCAACGCCAGAGAGAGGGATCCTTGATTTCCCGCCAGCATTTTTGTCATACCAAATAGCTTGATCGTGACCATGATGGTTCAGCCTAGCCTCGTGTACGTGCCAGACTTTCCCCCTGATTTGGAGAGCAGACAGACGTCACTGAAACTCATCCCACGATCGACCGCCTTGCACATATCATAGATGGTCAAAGCCGCCACGGTGGCCGCCGTCATCGCTTCCATCTCGACCCCGGTTTGCCCCGTGGTTTTCACCGTGGCGAAGATGCTGATGGCACAGAGGCCTGCGTGGTTCGGCTGGGATTCTTCTTTGAACGAGATATCGACGCTGGTGATCAGCAGTGGATGGCACATGGGGATGAGGTCCGGGGTCCGCTTGGCTCCCATCACACCGGCGACCTGCGCCACAGATAGGACATCGCCCTTGGCGATCTTGCCTCGCTGAATCTTTTCAAGGGTTTCTGGAAGTAGAAAAACCGTAGCCTGAGCCGTGGCGACCCGCTCAGTCGAGTGTTTAGCGCTGACGTCAACCATCCGCGCCCGGCCTGACTCGTTGAAGTGCGTAAATTCTGCCATCTTTTAGCTAAATCAGCGCGTTACGACTCAATCCTGGCGGGGATTATAGGGGCCGGGGGAAAGGGCAGTCAATAGAGGGGCAGGGCAGCCTGGATGGTCCCTTTCGCTCGCTGAACGCACACGATGAAACAGTGCTCGTTCAATGCGCGCGGTGTGGGACCAATCCAGGCCACCCTGCCGAGAGGGAAGGTGGAAGATAGACTCGAAAACATGGAAATGAAAGAGGAAGGGAGGCTCCAGGAATCCTCTGTGCTCCCGCAACGCGCGGCCTCAGAAGGCCCTCGTTGGACGCGCGCAGTGAAGGATCACAGGAACCCTCCCTTCCGAGCGAGGAGTAGATACGCCATGAACTTTGCAGTAGACTGGCCCGCAATTAATTACTGAAACTACCCTGCTATGCTGTACGGGCAAGCCGCAGCAGGCCCCAATAGTTAGACGGCGAGATCACATGGCAGAACTAGAACCAAAAGATTACATCTTGGGCGCGGGGGTAGTGGTAACACTCGTTCTCGGAATCTGGAACGTGATTGCAAACTACAGGTTGAGTCGCCGTGCAGCCTTTATTAACACAGTCACGAGCCAGCGGATCAAATGGATCGAACAACTACGGCAAGATGTCTCGGCCTTCAGCGGGCACACACACACTTGGTGTTTTTCAGCCCTTGAGGACAAACCGCAAGGGCACGAAGCGTTGAAGGAGATTGACCGACTCCGCCATGTCATTCGCCTGCGCCTCAATCCAGCGGGACTGCATGATCAGAAGATCGAGAAACTGATTGGAGAGATACCAAACCTGACTCATGAATCTCAAACAGAGAAGCTCGTGAATGCTCTCGACGAATTAACAAGAACAACACAACTCCTCCTCAAAGATGAGTGGGAAAAAGTAAAGGCAGAGTCAAAGTTTGGTGACATTAAAGGGAAAATTGACCTCGACGCATAACATCCGCATCAACCTGACCTCGGACGAGATAAAGTGAAGACAGCCATGTTCATCCGAACACTCATTTCATGCTTTGCTGTGAGTCTGGCCCTGGCATACACGGGTTGTGCTGGGTCTGAATCACCTATCGGGTCTGAATCACCTATCGGGTCTGAATCACCTATCGATATGAACACACTGACGCAAAGTGAAAGGCGTTTTGTGGAAAGCTGTGAGGGAAAGCCTACTTGCGTAAAGGTTAGGCTCTATCAGTTTCGGTTTGCTCAACAGTACAGAGCGGCCAAACGGCCAGTATTTCAGCTAAAGTTCCGCCATCAATACCCCACGATGTCCGAAGAAGAAATCGTGGTCCTCGTCAATGATGCAGTCGAAGTAGGATTGCGAGAAGCACTGGAACAAGAGCGGCAGCGTCTCTTTGGTGGGCGCGTCATGAGCCCCTCTGCCAGCCCCCCTGTCAGCTGTACGTCGTCTAGGATTGGCAGCTACACCTACACAAACTGCTATTAGCCAGATGAAAGTCGACAGAAAATTAAAGAGGATTGAGGGTCAGGTCTTGCAATCAAACATTTCGCGGCGCGGCTTCCCCTCTCGTCGTTCGTCCCTTCGGTGAGTCTGATCTGAAACGAACTACGCTTCACGCTTCACGAACGACAATCTCTTAAAGAGCTCCAGGCGCTAGTTTACCCTCCTGACTTTAGGAAGATCGCGGGCGTATAATGCTCGGCCTGAGCCTCATCTTGAGCTTTGAATAGGACGCTCGCTCTAGAGGGATGCTCAAAACGGTCATCCAACGAGGCCGCAGGAGAGAAATAACCGGAGGCTTACCCTCGGGGTACGTTGAGGATTATTTCGATCCGAGAACGAAGTTGGGGATCGTTTTCAGCATCCTGCGAATGGCGTAGTGAATAAGATGTGCGGTGAACGACAGAAGGAAATCTCGTGAGCAATGTGGCCAAGTTTGATGTGATTCGCCTCTACCTGCGCGGGCAGTTTCCCAAACACCACATCACCGATTTCGAGGAAGGCACCAGTCGCGCGCATGTCTTCCGAGTCGATGGGCCGCATGGGCACCCGCTCCATTACGCAGTCCTCGGGCTCGACTTTCTCCTCGGTCAGACAGCCGAAGGCCTGCGGCAGTCGCTCGCCTCATCCGGTCTGGGAGAGAAACTGAAGGAAGCCGGCACCTCACCGGTCACGGTCTCGAAAACAGGGTTCAGCATTGAAGGCACGATTGCCGTCGTGTGACTATGGCAGGAACAATCATCATCGAACGATTGGAGTTTCAGGGGCGCTGCGGCGTGACGCCGGAGGAGCGCCGACGGCCTCAGCCCTTGGCGGTGGACCTGGAACTGGAATGCCGGACTGAGTCGGCGGCGGCTTCAGATGATATCCGCCAGGCGGTCGACTATGCGGAGGTGGCCGATCGGATCGTTGAAATCGCTGAGACGCAGGACTGCGCTCTGTTGGAAACGTTTTCGGAACGGCTCCTCACCATGCTCTTTGCCGAGTTTCCTGTCGAACGTGCGAAGGTCTGGGTGAGAAAACTGGCCCCTCCGCTGGAGCATGCCACCGGTTCGGTCGGCGTGCAGCTCGAACGATCGCGCCAGGCTCATCGGATTCAGGATGTGGGGCCCACCCCAGCCCGGTTTCTCGCGCAGCAACTCCACCGCTTACCGAAGGGCAAGGCGCTCGACGTCGCGGCCGGGTCCGGACGCAACTCGCTCTTTCTCGCCTCACAGGGTTTTCAGGTCGATGCCATGGACCGCGATGAACAGGCCATGGCAGAGCTCGCAGCGACGGCCACACAACGAAACCTGCTGAATCTCACTGTCCGAACAGTGGATCTTGAGCGAACAACGGATGAACGGCCCGAGTTTCCGAAACAGACCTACGACGTCATCCTCGTCTTCTTCTATCTCCATCGCGCGTTGTTTCCCGCGCTCCTCGAATCGCTGAAACCCAATGGGGTCTTGATCTACGAAACCTTCACCATCGACAACTATTTGCGCCATCGCCATCCGCGCCGCTGGGAGTTTTGCCTAGCCCAAAACGAATTGCTCCGGCTCACGTCCAATCTCCGCCTCTTGTCGTACGACGAAGGCGAGCATGACGGTGGCCATGGGCCAGATGCGGTCTATACCGCACAGCTCGTCGCCCAACAAGCAGGCCCCAGCAGCCTGCCGCACGAGCTAGCATGAGCCGCATCGATCTCCATCTACATACGACCCACTCCGATGGCAGCCTCTCGCCGACTGACGTGCTCCGGCTCGCCCACAAGGCAGGAGTGACCGCGCTGGCCATTACGGACCACGACATTGTGACCGGCATGCCCGAAGCCATCGCTGCCGGGGCTGAGCTGGGCATTGAAATTATCCCCGGCGTAGAAATCAGTTCCCGTGTGGGCAACAGTGAGCTGCATATCCTTGGCTATTTCTTACATTGGCAAGACCCGGAGTTGAATCAACGGTTGGCGACCTTGCGCGAAAGCCGGCATAGCCGCAACCCGCAGATTATCGAACGGCTGCGTGCCCTGGGATTGGATGTGACCTATGAAGAGGTGCGGGCGCTGGCCGGCACGGATGCGGTCGGTCGCCCCCATATCGCGCGGCTCTTGATGGACAAACATTATGTCACCTCGGCCAAGGACGCCTTTGATCGTTATCTGGCAGACGGGCGCCCGGCCTATGTGGCGCGTGAGTTGCCTTCGCCGGCGGATGCCATCGCCTGGATCAGAGCGGCCGGTGGCGTCGCCGTGCTGGCCCACCCCACCTGGGCCAAGGTGTCGGGAGAAAGCCTGAACGCACTCCTGATCACCTTGAAAGCCGAGGGCCTCGGCGGCATCGAAGTCCACTATAGTAGCCATACGAAGCGACAGACGAGGGAATACCACGACCTGGCCAAGCGGCTGGACTTGCTGATCACCGGTGGAAGCGATTTCCACGGCATCACCAAACCGGATATCGAGGTCGGCACTGGAAAGGGCGGCTTGAAAGTATCCGAGAAATTGCTCGATCCACTGAAAAAGGCTGCGGCACAGACCTGACAAATAGACCGTTCACCCTCCTCTCGTTTGTGCCAGCACCAACCGCGCATTTACCCCAATTCGTTGACTCTCCCATCCCATCCGTTACACTTTGAGACGTTCACGGACCGTCTCACAAATTCCTATGTCGAAATCCTGGACTTGGATCGCTCCCTATACCTTTGCCATCTTGGCCGTGCTCCTGGCTGGCCCCTTGCTGAGCAGCATGGCCGTGGCCCAATCCGTCACGGTTCCATACCTGACGCTCAGTGGGCCTCACGTCATTCGATTGGGCGCAGACCTCCTCGCGCTGGCCATCCTCTGGCTTCTTGCCCTTGCGGCGTTACAGCAGATCCCAGATAATGGCCGTGGTTCAAGCTTTCTCCGCAGCCTCGTCCTTCCACTCACGACCATGATCGTCATCCTCTTCGCCAATAAAGCCTTGAGAACGGTCGGACTGCCACTCGTTGAGCAGATCGGCCCTGCTCGATTCGCGTCGGGCTATGCCATCGGACTTGTCGGCTCAGGGCTCTGGCTCACGGCGGCTTGGCTCATGAACCATCCTTCGCTACGCAGAACCTTCGATCCCCCTCTCCAGACCAGACGCCAAGGGGTACAGGCGCTTGCCAAAGAGGAGGAAGAAGAACAAGAGGCAGAGGAAGACTCGTTGGATGTAAAGAGTCCCACCGCTACGTCAACGATCATAACCTCTATCCCCTCCACCCCGGGCATGCTCGGGCGTTATCGGGTTTTGAAAGAACTTGGGCGGGGAGCGATGGGACTGGTCTACCTGGGGAAAGATCCCACGATCCAACGGTTCGTGGCTATCAAAACCATGCGGCTCGACCAGATCGACAACGACGACAAGCTACAAGACATCAAGGCGCGGTTTTTTCGTGAGGCAGAATCCACCGGGCGCCTCTCTCACCCCAACATCGTAACCATCTATGACGCAGGAGAGGAAAATGATCTGGGATATATCGCGATGGAACTCATCGAAGGAACCTCACTGAAACAATGGGCCCGGCAACCTAACTTGATGCCGCTCAACGAGGTCCTTCTGATTGTGGCCACCGCCGCGGACGCGCTGGACTATGCCCATCAGCAAGGCGTCGTCCATCGCGACATCAAACCGGCCAACATCATGCTCACGAAAGATCGCATCGTGAAAGTCATGGATTTTGGGATTGCAAAAATCGCCTCGAGCAGCAAGACGCAGACGAATATGGTGCTGGGCACACCGGCGTACATGTCCCCGGAACAGATCTCCGGGAAAAAAGTGGACGGTCGGTCGGACATTTTCTCGCTCGGCGTCGTGTTATTCGAACTCCTCACGGGACAGCCGCCGTTCACCGCCGATAATTTGTCGGCCCTGCTGTTCAGCATCGCCCATCATCCGCATCCTGCCATTCACACCTTGCGGCCGGATCTTCCCCCGATGGTGCAGGAGATCGTCGATCGGGCATTACAGAAAGAATTGCCTCACCGGTATCGGCGTGCGGACGAATTCGCGCGCGAGCTCCGTGCCTGCCTGCAGAGTCTCGCGGCCTAAGGGAGGTGTCGTCTGTCCTTCGAACGAGTGCATAGCGCCAAATCCGATACCGGCCTCAAGCGCTCCCACAACGAAGACTGTTTTGTGGTCGACCATTCGCTCGGACTCTATGTCGTCTGCGACGGCATGGGCGGCAGTAATGCCGGCGAGATAGCCAGCGCTCTCGCCGTCGAGGCGATTCACACACATCTGGCTGAGGTTGCCAAGAACCCGGAACTCCCGCTGATTGGGCCCTGCGATCCCACGATGTCTACCGCGGCCAATCGTCTCGCCAGCGCGATTCGTGCAGCCAATGAGGTCGTCCATCGCGAGTCATGGAGCAGCCCTGACTATGAAGGCATGGGCACCACCGTGGTCGCCGCGCGACTCTCAAAGGAGATGCTCGCCATCGCCCATGTCGGAGACAGCCGGCTCTACCTCATCCGAAACGCGGCCATCCATGCCCTCACCACAGACCATTCCTGGGTCGCTGAACAAATGCTCAAGGGGGTCATGACAGAGGAAGAGGCGGAACGCTCTCCCCGTAGAAATATCGTGACGAGAGCCCTCGGTGTCGACAGCAGCGTCGAGGTTGAACTGACGGAGGTGCCGGTGAAGAGTGGGGACGTGCTGTTGCTCTGTTCAGACGGACTCACCCGTGGGGTCCGCCCGAGCGAAATACTTCAAATACTGAGCGGCTTGGAAGACCTCTCCTCTCTGTCCGATCGCCTCATCGCCATGGCGAATGAGGCCGGTGGCGACGACAACACGACCGTGGTCGTCGTGGCCCTGCGGAAAGCACTCCATACCGGATTATGGGAACGGCTCAAACAACGGTTTGTCGCGTGACGCATCATAGGAATCTTGTACGGGGGACCACATCATGCCGGAGGCACTGACGCAACCAGCCACATTGCTTGTTAAACTTCACGGAAAGGGCTCACAGCAGATCGAGCTGACCCATGAGACCGTGACGATCGATCGGAAGGCCGACAATACCCTCGCCATCATGACCCCGCTGTCTCGGGACACCATGCACGGATCGTCAAGATTCAGGCCGTTTTTTTCGAAGACTTGAAGAGTACCAACGGCACGAATGTCGTGGAGCAACAGGTTCTGAAGAATGGGGACCAGATCGAAGTGGCGGGCGTACAGCTGACGTTCTCTCTGCTTTCCGGATCCAAACACACCGCTCGCTAAGACGACTATTGAACGTAAAGCGTGCCCTTGGGAAGAGTCTCGTAGCATCGGTCAGAGACGTCCGGGGCATGCGATTGGAGACATTGGAGAATCTGCCCGCCTCCGGGTAAGGCATCGGGACAAAACCGTTTCACATCCTCATCGCAGGCGGCCATCATCCGGCCGCGATCTTCCTTCCACTTCACAAACCGCTCGCGCACCTGGCTTTGGCACAGCGGAGACAGTTTTCTGGCCCGTTGCTCAAGACAATGCGTGCGTGCAGCACCGTCTGGAGAATCGGGACACAATTCCTCGATCTCGGATTCGCACCTCAATTTCGCGACCTGCGCGGCACGAGGGTTGAACCGCGTCACCGCTGGAACATCAACGCGTGCATCGGACGACCGTTCCTCCTCTCGCCTCGGCCTGACAACCGCTGAGGTCATCGGAGGAGCACCGGAGATGCGGAGGTCTAACTCAGGCGGCGCGGGCACAGGAGATGAGGGATGTGCCGCCGGACGAGTCTCAGCCGGTACTGCAGCCGCAGACAGCTCTTCTTGTGACGGGAAATTAGCCGCCACCGTCCCCCAGACGAGCCCAAGACCAAGAAGTGTCATGGCGCCGGCCATGATCCCGCTTGAAGACTGCTGCTGTGCCATGATTGCTCCCTATCTGACCGGTCTCAGCATAGGATAAGCCGTGAAAAAAATCGATGAATTGTCCGGTTTTTACGGACCAGAGTTAGTGAGGACGGGCGCGCTGGACATTATTAGGAGGAGAAGGAGACGGAGAGCGACGGTCAGTTCTCGGGTGTCTCGACGATGTGATTCTCGAATCTGGTGCAGCCCTCGGCGAGGAGACGATTGGTGAGCATCTCTCCAGGCCATTCGATCGGCAAATCGGCCGTGAAGACCCAGACATCGGGAGAGGTCCAAACAGGACCATGGTCTTCAGGAAGCTCAGGGTCAAACAGATCGGTCCAGACCGGCATGTAGACACCGTTCCCACATTGCGTATGGAGGTGCACGATCGTGCGGGCACGCACGAGGGGGTCCAGATCGCGCCAGACCGCTGCGGTCTCATCCGCCAACCGATGGAGCCGCACGGCATTTTGCGCATCGAACATGGCGTAGGCGGCGTACACCGGCGCCTCAAGCATATCGGGAGCGAGCGCCAACTCGGGACATTGCTCCACGAGACCTTCAAGGAGCGCCCGGCGATGCCGGTCCTCCAGCGCATCGGGCAGTCCAGAATCCGGCACCCCGATCAACTCAAAGAAGAGAAACGCCGTGCTCTCGACGGGAGGATGGAGTCTCGCAGCAATCGACGTGGTCCGCTGGGAATCCGCGACCGAACTCAAATGATCGTTCAAGCCCTGGAGACTGAGCGGCTCTAACGTGGAATCGGTCAGGAGGCGCGACTCGACTCGCACCACTGTCCCGGCTGAGAGGCGGAGATGTCGGTGCAACAAATCCGCCGTCGCGACCGGATCAATCTTGAGCTTGAGCGGATGGGTCAGGTTCGCCTGGAGAGGAAGCTCCAAGGCCGCCATGATGGCATAGGATAGCTTGTCATCGGCCGGCCCATCCAGCAGCACAGAGCAGGAGGCCTCCGCAAGTAAGTCGAAGAGCCATTCCGCCATGTCCTCATCCAGCGCCGCCAGCACCGTGAGGAGATCGTACTCCCGTCCCTGCTCCAAGAAGGCCTGCAGTGTATCGATCGCCGCATCGGTATCGCCATGGTCATGGCGCCGGGCATTGATCAAGTGCACGAGATCTCGGGTGAGGGGGTCGGGACGAGACCAACTCAACATATCAACAGACTCCTACCGCATAATCGTGCATCACTGGCCCCATGTTGCCAAACTTTCCCTGTGGGTAGCAAGCGCTCAGTAGTTTATTCCCACAGGGTCCTGACCATTGATGAGCCGACATCGGGCTCACGCTCCAATCACCTTGACCAGCACACGTTTTCGCCGCATTCCATCGAACTCTCCGTAGAAAATCTGTTCCCAGGGACCGAAGTCCAATCGGCCTTCGGTGATTGCAACGACAACTTCTCGGCCCATCAGCTGGCGCTTGATATGGGCGTCGCCGTTATCTTCCCCGGTCTCATTGTGCCGATAGGTCGCGGCCTGAGGAACTAGCGTGTCCAAGAATCGGTCATAGTCCTTGAGTAAGCCCGGTTCGTCGTCATTAATGTAGACACTCGCCGTGATATGCATGGCGTTGACCAAGACGAGCCCCTCTTGGACCCCGCTCTTCTTGACCGCCGCCTCGACCTGTTGCGTGATGTTGAGGTAGGCACGCCGCGTTTTCGTTTCGAACCAGAGCTCTTCACGATAGGATTTCATAGTCGTCGGCCAGTCGAGGTTCATTCTGCCGAACTGGACCGTCAAGATGCAAGCAGGACGAAACGGTAGACATCATCGATCAATCGGATACGGCGGTATATACTAGCGCTATGTCCGTCAAGAAGACGCGCACCCCTCCAGACCCGCCACAGGTTCCACGACTTCGTCTTTCGGACCATGCCACGATCGTGTTACGCGGGCGTTATCTGAGCAAGAATACGAATGGAACGATCGTCGAGACCCCGGCGCAAATGTTTTGGCGTGTGGCCACCGACATCGCACGAGCTGAACGACTCTACCCCAGCGCCAGCCGACTACCCCACGCCGCCCAACGATGGTACGACTGCATGGCCCGTCTCGATTTTCTTCCCAATTCTCCCACGCTGATGAACGCCGGGCGTCGACTCCAACAACTCTCCGCTTGTTTTGTTCTCCCGATCGAAGATTCCCTCAACTCCATTTATGACAGCCTGAAACATCAGGCCCTCATCCACCAATCGGGCGGCGGCACCGGATTTTCCTTTAGCCACCTCCGTCCTCACAACGACCTAGTCTCGTCGTCGAGCGGCGTAGCCTCTGGCCCTATTTCCTTCATGCGCCTCTTCAATCTCTCGACAGATATTATCAAGCAAGGCGGGACCAGACGTGGCGCGAATATGGGCATCCTCCGTATCGACCACCCGGACATTCTGGACTTCATTGCGCTCAAACAAACCCCGACCGAAATGACGAATTTCAATCTCTCCGTCGGCATCACCGACGCATTCATGCACGCACTCACGCGCCATCGCACGTACGCCCTGATCAATCCCCGCACCCACAGGCCGACCGAACGACTTCCGGCACAATTCGTATTCGATCGACTCGTTGAAGCCGCCTGGGCCAGCGGCGAGCCCGGACTGGTCTTTGTGGACACCATCGATCGGGCGAATCCGACCCCTCGTCTTGGCCCCATCGAGTCGACGAACCCCTGTGGCGAACAGCCTCTACTGCCCTTTGAGTCCTGCACCCTCGGCTCCATCAATGTCGCCAACTTCGTCATGCCATCGAACGCAGGACCCACCATCGACTTCGTTCGACTAGCCGACATCATTCCTCTCGCCGTGCGCTTTCTCGACAATGTGATCGATCGCAACCGTTTCCCCCTTCCCCACATCGACCGCATGACGAAGCGCACAAGGAAGATTGGCCTGGGCATCATGGGCTTTGCCGACTTGCTGATCGCCCTCAATATCCCCTACAGCTCCGAGGCTGCAATCCAAACAGCCAGCACCTTGATGGAGTTTTTTCAATCTCACGCCCATCGCGCATCCGCGGACCTTGCCACCGAACGCGGAGTCTTTCCTGCCTATCGAGGCAGTCGGCTCTACGCTCTCGGTCAGCGGCATCGAAACGCCACCGTCACCACCATTGCTCCGACTGGCAGCATCAGCCTCATCGCCAACTGCTCACCAGGCATTGAACCGCTCTACGGGGTGCAGGAAGTCCGCCGCATCATGGATGGCGTCGTGCTCACCTCGCTTCATCCAGCCTTCGTTCGCCACGCAGAGGCCCTCGGCCTCGATCTCGACGCACTCCAGGCCGACCTGGCGAAGCATCCATCCATCCAACATTTGACCGATATTCCAGAAGAGCTGCGGCGCCTCTTCGTCACGGCCCATGATGTCTCGGCCGAGCAGCATGTGCGTATGCAGGCGGTGTTTCAGCGCTCTAGCGACAGTGGCGTTTCAAAAACCATCAATTTACCCCACACCGCAAGCAAAGCCGAAGTCGCCGCAGCCTTTCTGCTCGCCTATCGACTGAAATGCAAAGGCCTCACCGTCTTTCGAACAGGCAGCCGGGAACAACAAGTCCTGTCGTGTCACCCTTCGAACCCCTGTTGAGAATGGCAGGCATCGGCCAAATTCCCCAACAAAATTGACAGTACCCAACGATGGTGATACGTATATTCACAGACGTATTGTATGTCGAACTGAATCGTTCAGCAGGGAGGTACTCGATGGCTGCGCTCGTTGGAAACCTGACATCAGTCGGGAATTCTTTTGATGTGAATTGGTCGCTCCTCTTCGCCCGCCAACCGGAACCGGACTTGGAATTCACGGAAGAAGAACTCGATCAAACCACCACCA
>JBDSKU010000351.1:0-4128 GCA_039916745.1 Nitrospiraceae bacterium | reverse complement strand
GTGACCAGAATCGTCAAAGCCCGGGTGAAATCAGGGGAAGCGCCTCAGTTTGAAGCGATCAAGGCCGAAGTGGAAGTCCTCAAGGCGCGGCAACAGCTGGCGCGGGCAGACAATTCAGTCCGGATCAATCGAGTCGTGGTGGATACCTATAGCGGCGGCGTCCTGGGACTTTCCTATTCGGTGAACGGTGAGTTCGTCGGCATCCCGAACGGAGTTCACCTCGATCCTTTAATGGCACGCATGCTGGACCAGCATCCCACCATTCAACGTCTGCTTCGATCGGTTGAACAATCCGAATGGAAGCTTGAGTTTGAGCGGCAATCCCGGATGCCGAATGTCACGGTGAACGGCAGTTATTGGCGTGAAATCGGCCGTGAAGCGTGGCAGGGAGGCCTCTCGGTTCCGATTCCGACCTGGTATCGCCGCCAGGGAGAAATCGCTTCGGCGTTGGGCACCAAACGGCGTGAGGAGGCTGAACTGCTGCGGGCGCGCAATGAGCTTATGCGAGCGGTGCATCAACATTATCAGGATGTCAGGACCACGGCTGAATTGATTGAGGTGTTCGATAAGGGTTTGCTGAAGCAGGCTCAAGAGGCTCTACGGCTCGCTCAGTTCAGTTTTCAGCAAGGGGCTTCTAGCCTGTTAGAGGTCTTTGACGCGCAACGTGTGCAGCGACAGATCCAGGTGGACTACGTGCAGGCTCGGTATGACTTATCCGTGTCGCTGGCTCGGCTCGAACGAGCAGTCGGAGGGAGGCTATGAGACGATATCGGCTGTGCCGCACTGAATCAGATAGAGAGAGGGAGCGAGGCATGGAGAGGCCTCCACGACGTTTCACGGTTGCGGCTCTCGGCCTGCTCCTTGGCATAACCGCGGCAGTTTCTGGGTGTGACGGTGCGCCGTCCACCTCAGCGGTTGCTCCTCCGCAGACTGCGCCCGGTGAAGGACTCGTCCGTCTGTCGGCTAAAGAATCCTTGCGGGTCGGGGTGGCAGTCGCACCGGTGGTCCGGAGTGAGTTCAGGACCCACCGTGAGTTTCCCGCCCTCATCCAGCCGAACCAGCGCGCCATGGCTGATATTACGACGCTGGTCCGGGGCCGCGTCGTCGACGTGTACGCGGATCTCGGCCAACAGGTTGAAGCGAACGCCCTGCTGGCGATTCTCTATAGCAGCGACTTAGGCCTTGCCCAATCTGCGTATCTAAAAGCGAAGGCTCGACTCTACCTCGCGGAGCAGGCGTATGAACGGGCGAAATTTCTCCTGCAAGAACAAGTGATCGGCGAAGCCGAAGCGCAGCGTCGGCAGGCGGAATTGCTCAGTATGCAAGCCGAAGCGCATGAATCGCGAGACCGCTTGAAACTGCTGGGGATGGACGACGACCAATTTCTCCGGCTCGGCCGCAGCCGGAATATTCAATCCCATGTGCCGATCGTCGCCCCCTTCGCCGGCCGCATCATTGGACGCAATCTGACGAGAGGAGAAGTCGTCGAGACGACCGAGAAGCTCTTTATCATCGCCGACCTGTCGGAAGTCTGGGTGCTGGCCAACATTCCTGAACGCGATATTGCGTTCGTTCACGCCATCCATGCCTCAGGAGCCAGGCAGGCGGAGATCAAGGTCAACGCGTATCCGAAAGAGGTGATGACGGGCACCATTACCTATGTCGGTGATGTACTGGATCCTGCCACTCGCACGATGCAAGTCCGGCTTGAGTTGCCGAACTCTGACGGGCGGCTCAAACCGGAAATGTTCGCGACAATCCGCCTCTCGTCCGAGCCCCAGCCGGACCAGCTCGTGGTGCCGGACGCCGCATTGCAGCAGGATCAGGGTCGGACATTTGTTTTTGTGCAACGGGATGCGGATACCTATGAAGCCCGTGATGTCCAGGTCGGCGAGTCCAACGGGATTGCCACGACCATCCTCGGCGGCCTGAGCGAAGGAGATACGGTCGTGACGCACGGCGCCTTCCTCTTGAAATCTGAACTGTTGAAGAAGCAAGTCTGATGATCGCGCGACTCCTCGAGCTGTCCCTCCGCCAGCGCATGCTCATCATGATCTTTTCGATCATGATCGCGGCAGGGGGGCTCTACGCCTTTCGAACCATTCCCATCGATGCGTTCCCCGACGTCACCAGCGTACTGGTGCAGGTGGTCACCAAGGCGCCCGGACTGTCGCCCGCAGAAGTCGAGCGGCTGGTGACCTATCCGATTGAACTACAGCTGACCGGTATGCCCTCTCTGACGGAGCTGCGATCGCTGACCAAGGTCGGCCTGTCCCTCGTGACGATCGTCTTCGACGATTCAATGGATATCAACCTTGCGCGGCAACTGGTACTGGAACGGCTGATCGAGGTGAAAGAACTGCTCCCCCCAGGGGCGGAGCCGATGTTGGTGCCGAACAGCACGGGACTCGGGGAGGTCTTCCAATATTATCTGGAGGCACCGTCACGTCCCGATCAGGACCCTGCCGCGAATGAACGGGCATTGATCGATCAACGCACGGTTCAGGATTGGATCATTCGACCGCTGTTGAAGAGCACGCCGGAGGTCATCGACGTCAATTCGATGGGCGGGTACAGCAAACAGTACCAGGTTCTGATCGAGCCGGCGATGTTGCGCAAATACAACCTCACCCTCCACGATGTCTTTGAAGCCATCGCCAACAACAATGCCAATGCCGGCGGCGATATCCTGGAAAAACATGCCGAGAAGTACATCGTGCGGGGAGTCGGACTCATCCGCACCCTTCAGGACATCGAACGTATCGTTGTGAGGGCTGTCGCCGGGACGCCGGTTTTCGTGGGTGATGTGGCTCAGGTACGTGTCGACCATGCCGTTCGACATGGCGCCACCGTGTTAAATGGAGAGCGGGAGGTGGTGAGCGGTATCGTCCTCATGTTGCGGGGAGGCAATGCCCGCGACGTCGTTGAAAGCATCAAGGCCCGTATCGAGGACATCCATCTCAAACAGCTGCTCCCTGACGGATTGAAGATCGTGCCGTTCTACGACCGGATCGAGCTGATCAATGCGGCGTTGAGCACCGTCTATAAGGCCCTCGCGGAGGGGGTGGTCCTGGTCGTCATCGTCCTCTTCCTCTTTCTGGGCAACGTCCGGAGCGCGCTGATTGTCGTCGGCACCCTGGTCCTGGCTCCCTTGGCCACGTTCATCGTCATGGGTCAGGTCGGTCTGACGGCCAACCTCATGTCGCTGGGCGGGCTGACCATTGCGATCGGCATGATCGTCGACGGATCGGTGGTGGTGGTCGAGAACGTCTATCGGCACCTCTCGCTGCAGCATGGCAGCACCAGGAAACACAGTGAGGTGATCCTGGCGGCGGCGAAAGAGGTCGCGCAGCCGGTCGTGTTCGGCATTTTGATTATCATCATCGTGTTCCTGCCGGTGCTGTCCCTCCAGGGGATGGAAGGCAAGATGTTCAAGCCGTTGGCCTACGCCATCATGATCGCGCTCATGGTGTCCCTCGTTCTATCGCTGACGCTGTCTCCGGTCCTTTGTTCTTTGATGTTGAAACGTGGAAGCGAAGAAGATCCCTGGGTCGTTCGCTGGGCTAAGCGCCTCTATGCGCCCTTGCTCCGCTGGGCGCTTGGGAATGGAAAGATCGTGCTCAGTACGGCTGTCGGATTGCTTCTCTGCAGTCTGGTGCTCGTGCCATTCCTGGGGAGTGAGTTCATCCCGACTTTAAACGAGGGCTCCGTCGCGCCCCAAACCATCCGGCTTCCCAGCGTGTCGCTGCAGGCTTCGATCGAGATCGAAAAAGACATGCAACGCGCGATGCTGGAGTTTCCGGAAGTCGAAATGGTGCTGTCGAAGATCGGCAGAACTGAATTGGGGAACGATCCGCAAGAGGCCAACGAAAGCGACCCGGTCGTGCGGCTTCGCCCGCTCGATCAATGGACGACTGCCCGAACGATGCCGGAACTGATGCAGAAGTTCCGTGAACGGTTGACGAGGATTCCGGGCGCCACCTTCCTGATCAGTCAGCCCATTCAACAACGGGTCGATGAGTTGATTTCAGGGGTTCGGACGGAAGCGACGGTTAAGTTGTTCGGCGACGATCTGGAGCTGTTGCGGCTCAAAGCGAACGACATCGCCGGCGTGCTGGCGACCGTGCG
>JBDSKU010000350.1:0-6795 GCA_039916745.1 Nitrospiraceae bacterium | reverse complement strand
GGGCTCGCCGCCGCCGTGAAAACCTTTCGAACCGTGGATGCATCTCTGGTCATCACCATCCACCGCCAGGATGGGGAATGGGCACAGGATGGAGACTGTCTCCTTCAGATCGAAGGCGATGGACGATCCATCCTGAACGCTGAACGAGTCGCCTTGAACTTTCTCCAACACCTCTCCGGTATCGCCACCTTGACGAGTCGATTCTGCCATGCCGTTCGCGGATACCCCGTGACGATCCTCGATACAAGAAAAACCACCCCTGGGTTACGCGCACTGCAGAAATGGGCAGTGCTCCTCGGCGGAGGCACGAATCATCGCCAGTCCCTGAGTGACGGCATTCTCATCAAAGACAATCATCTGGCCCTCCTGCCGCAAACAAGCACGTCAGTCAGAACGGCCTGTCACAAAGCCAAAACCAACGCCCCGCGCGGCATGACCATTATTGTGGAAGTAGAGTCCTTGGCAGACGTGCAGCAGGCACTCGCAGGGCGAGCCGACATCATTCTGCTGGATAACATGACTCCGGCACTTGTGCGTCAAGCCGTCAAGCTGATCAAGGGACGAGCACTGATCGAAGTGTCAGGAGGAATCACCCTGAAGAACGTGCGGGCGATGGCAGCGGCAGGCCCGGACCGCATCTCCATCGGGGCCCTTACCCATTCAGCTCCCGCCGCAACACTCAGCCTCGAGCTCGAGCTTCGCAGACCTAGCAACCGAAGGAAAATCCATGTTGGCACGCGAGCACGCTGAGGATCTGTACATGTATAACAACAAAAAGACATTCCCCCAGGATGCTCAAAACGGTCATCCAACAAGGCCGCAGGCGAATCGAAACCGGAGGTGGACCCTCTCGGGTACGTTGAGGATTTCGATGAGCCGAGAACGACGCTGGCGGACGTGTTCAACATCCTGCTAGGTAACCAGTGCAACCCTCGCCTCCACTCACTCGAAATACGATCCACAGTACCCTGTCGACCACCTGGCTGGGGCGTCGCATCGAACTGTTCGACTCCATACCTTCAACAAATCGAGAAGCGGTTCGCCTCGTACAGGCAAACGTGGAACATGGTACGGTCGTCGTCGCCGACAGTCAGTCCGCTGGCCGCGGGAGGCTCGCCCGAACCTGGTTTTCTCCGCCTGGCTCGAATCTCTATTGCTCCGCCATCCTCAAAGCCGCGCGCCCACCGGAACGCCTCACGGAATGGCTCTCCTGGCTCCCGCTCATCTCTGCTCTGGCCGCCGCCGAAGCGATTGAAGCCGTCTCCTCCCTCCACGTCTCTGTGAAATGGCCCAACGATCTTCTCATCTCGGAGCGGAAAGTCGGCGGAATTCTCTGTGAGAGCGGCGCCGGAACAGGATCGACGCCGTTCCAGGTAATCGGGATCGGACTCAACGTCAATGTCGAACAACAGGATTGGCCGGAAGAACTTCGCGAAACGGCCACGTCGATCTGGCACGAGCAACAACGAGTCGTTGACCGCAATCGGCTCCTCGCCCAACTCCTCCTCGAACTTGAACATTGCATTGAGGAGTTGGCTCTCCACGGAACCAGTCGGCTTTCGTTGGCCTATCACCAGCGCTGCTCGACCATTGGACAGAGAGTCAAGGCCATCTTGGCCAACGGAGACCTCTGCGTGGGTATCGCCGAAGGAATCGGCCAGGACGGAGCCTTGATGCTGCGACCGGACGAGACCCAACCAGGCTCAAAGAAATCGGCAATCCTGCATCTGCGCGTCGCTGACATTATCCACGTAAGAACCTAACAGGCTGCTGAAAAAGTCCGCCAGCTTCGTTCTCGCATCGTTCAGACCCTCCACGTACCCCAGAGGGTACGCGTCGGCCCTTCACTCGCTGCGGCCTTGCTGGACAAACTTTTTGAGCAGCCTGAAAGTCGGGTCTCGATATCCAAACATACAAACTTTTGAATTTCAGGCGAACCGGCATTGTTTTTTTCGCAACCTGCTAGCCAAATCCATTACCCCAAACGTACAATAGGCCCATGCTCCTCGTCGTCGATATCGGCAACACCAACATTGTCTGGGGGGTCTATGAAGACCGCACCCTGGCAGCGCATTGGCGAATCGCCACGGACGTCAAAAAAACGTCCGACGAATACGGCATTCTCTTTGCCAATCTCCTCGCGGCAGCAGGAATTCCTACGCAACGTCTCACCGGCGCCATCATTTCCAGCGTCGTCCCGGCGTTGACCGAGACTGTCGAACAGATGCTGGAACAATACTTTTATCAGCGCGCCTTGGTGGTCTCCTCGAATACGGACACGGGCCTCACCCTCCGTTACGATAATCCAAAAGAAATCGGCAGCGACAGGCTGGTCAACGCCGCCGCCGCCTATCATAAATATCGCCGAGACCTCATCATCGTCGACTTTGGAACCGCCACCACCTTTTGCGCTATCACGGCAGAAGGCCACTATCTCGGAGGCGTCATCGCCCCCGGCCTGGGAATCTCGGCGGAAGCGCTCTTCACACGCGCCGCCAAACTGGCCAAAGTGGAATTGATCAGGCCCAAGACCGTGATCGGCACCGACACCGCCAGCAGCATTCAAGCCGGGCTCTTATTCGGTTATGCCGGACTGGTCGATACTGTCGTCCGGCGAATGGAGCAGGAACTCGGACGATCGACCTATGTCATCGGCACCGGAGGGCTCAGCTCCATTCTGGCTTCGGAAACGACTTCAATCCAAAAGATCGAACCCCTCCTCACGCTAGAAGGGCTTGAACTCCTCTATCGACGAGCCCAGGGTGCTCCCTAGCCTTCTCTGCCGGTCTAACCGCCATCCCATGCACAAGTAATTAATTTTTCTGGGCCCCGTTGACTTTATAGGGCCTGTGGCTATCTCCAGACGGACAGAGGAGTTTTTCATGGCTGAAGAACAGCAGAACACGAATACATTCGACAACTTGGATTCCCCATCGCAGGGTACTTTTTCGGCCACAGAAGAGGCAGGCCTGGTCGCAGAGCTTCGGCAGGATCTCGCGGCAAAGACGGAAGAAGCCACAGGCTTGAACGATAAGTATCTCAGGCTCGCAGCCGAGTTCGACAACTATAAGCGGTTAACCCAGCGGGACCAGCGGGACCAGATCCGGTTCGGTCATGAGTCCTTGCTCAAAGAGCTCTTACCGGTTGTCGATAATCTCGAACGGGCCATCAAGGCCTCACGAGAGGGGGGCAGCAGTGATGTCCTCATCCAAGGCGTGGAACTCACGCTCAAGCAGTTAACGGGAGCCTTGACGAGATTTCATGTCACGCCCATTGAGACGATCGGCAAGCCGTTCGACCCCGCCACTCATCAGTCCGTGACCTCCGTCGCGTCCGAGAAAGTTCCGGAGCAGCATGTGGTGGATGAGTTTCAGCGGGGATACCTCCTCCACGACCGTATTTTACGGGCGGCCATGGTGAGTATTTCGACGGGGCGAGCCGGCAGCTGACCGGGAACAGACCAGATAATCAATTCATCGTAACCACATCATCAAAGCCAGATTTAGTTAGGGAGGAGTAGGCACATGGGCAAAGTGATCGGCATCGACCTTGGAACCACGAACTCCTGCGTGTCCATCATGAGCGGTGGCGAACCGATTGTGATTGCCAACGCAGAAGGCGCCCGCACAACACCATCCGTCGTCGCCATCACCGAAAAAGGCGAACGTCTCGTCGGACAGATTGCGAAGCGGCAGGCGATTACCAATCCGGAGAACACAATTTTCTCCGTGAAACGCCTCATGGGCCGCAAGTTCAACAGCAAGCAGGTGGCTGACGCCGCCAAGCGCTTGCCCTATAAAGTGATCGAGGGGGACAACGGCGACGCCTACGTCGAATTGCGCGGCAAGCGCTACAGCCCGCCGGAAGTCTCCGCCATGATTTTGCAAAAAATGCGGCAGACTGCGGAAGACTATCTCGGCGAAAAGGTCACCGAAGCGGTCATCACCGTCCCGGCCTATTTCGACGATAGCCAACGTCAGGCCACCAAAGATGCAGGCCAGGTCGCAGGCTTGACCGTCCTCCGCATCATTAACGAACCGACCGCCGCCGCCCTGGCCCACGGTCTGGACAAGAAGAAAGACGAACGGGTTGCCGTCTATGATTTGGGCGGCGGTACATTCGACGTCTCCATCCTTGAGATCGGCGACGGCGTTTTCGAGGTCAAGTCGACCAACGGCGACACCTACCTCGGCGGCGACGACTTCGACCAGCGCGTCATGGACTGGCTGGTCGATGAGTTCAAGAAGGATCAAGGCATCGATCTCCGGAAGGACCGTATGGCCCTTCAACGCCTGAAAGAGGCGGCGGAACGTGCCAAGATAGAACTCTCCTCGTCACAGGATACCGAGATCAATCTGCCGTTCATCACGGCCGACGCGACCGGCCCTAAGCACCTGGTCATGAAGCTGACCCGTGCGAAACTGGAGCAGTTGGTCGACGACCTGATTAAACGATCAATCGAACCCTGCAAAAAGGCGCTCTCCGACGCCGGTGTCTCGGCACGCGACATCAATGAAGTCGTCCTCGTCGGGGGCATGACCCGCATGCCGAAGGTCATTCAGGCCGTCAAAGAATTCTTCGGAAAAGAGCCACACCGGGGTGTGAACCCTGACGAAGTGGTCGCCATCGGCGCCGGCATTCAAGGCGGCGTGCTCAAAGGCGAAGTCAAGGACGTGTTGCTCCTCGACGTCACGCCGCTCTCACTGGGCATCGAAACCCTCGGCGGTGTCTTCACGAAGTTGATCGAGCGAAACACGACTGTTCCGACGAAAAAGAGCCAGGTCTTCTCGACGGCGGCCGACAATCAAACGGCAGTGACCATTCGAGTCTTCCAAGGCGAACGCGAGATGGCAAACGACAACAAACTCCTGGGCCAATTCGATTTGGTCGGCCTGCCTCCTGCACCCCGCGGGATGCCGCAAGTTGAAGTAACCTTCGACATTGATGCGAACGGCATCGTCCATGTCTCGGCCAAAGATTTGGCGACACAGAAGGAACAGTCCATCAAAATTACGGCGTCCAGCGGCTTGAGCAAGGAAGAAGTCGAGAAACTGGTAAAGGATGCCCAGGCCCATACGGATGAGGATAAGAAGCGGCGGAAGACCGCGGAAGCCAAAAACCAGGCCGATACCTTGATCTACCAGACGGAAAATAATCTGAGCGAACATGGCGACAAGATCGCCGCTGAGGACAAGACCAAAGTCGAGGAAGCCGTGGCCGCGCTGAAGAAGGCAATGGAAGGAACGGACCCCGAGGCGATCGAGTCCGCCACCCAGGCCTTGACGACGGCATCCCACAAGCTGGCTGAGGAAATGTACAAAGCCGCCTCAGCATCGACAGCAGCCGGAAGCGGCGCCAGCGCCGAAGGCGGAGCCGGAGCCAGCGAGACCAAGACAGATGAAAAAGTCGTCGACGCAGAATTCGAAGAAGTCGACAAAGAGAAGAAGTAAGTTAGACTATCGTCAGTGAGACCGAACTTCGTCGAAACACGGGGTTCGGTCTTGCTGTACGTTCACCCAGAGAGATCGTGATCGTGTCCAAGCGTGACTACTACGAAACATTAGGCGTCGAACGAACCGCCTCCGAAGACGAACTCAAGAAGGCCTATCGCAAGATGGCTCGTCAGCACCACCCCGATCTCCAGACGGGAGAGACTCAGAAGAAAACCTCGGAAGAGAAGTTCAAAGAGGTCAACGAAGCCTATGAGACGCTGAGCGACCAAGAGAAACGCAAGCGTTATGACATGTTCGGCCATGCCGGGGCACAACAGGGCGGCGGTCCTGAGGGATTTGGCGGAAGCGGATTCGGCGACGCCTTCAACGACATCTTCGAAGATTTCTTCGGGGGCCAGCGAGGCGGCAGCCGAGCGGAGCGCGGCAACGACCTCCAGTACAATCTGGAACTGACCTTCGAAGAAGCCGTCTACGGGAAAGAGGCCAAACTTAAAATCCCCCGTTGGGAAGTCTGCTCCGACTGTAAGGGAAGCGGTGCCAAAAGTGCTGCCTCGGTCAAAACCTGCCCTAGCTGTAAAGGGGCCGGCCAGATGCGGTTCCAGCAAGGCTTCTTCAGCATCAGCCGTCCCTGCGGTCAATGCGAGGGAGCGGGACGGATCATCACCGAGCCCTGTCCCGCCTGCCAAGGCCGTCAGCGCACCTATCGAGAACGCACCATCGCCGTACATATCCCTGCAGGCATCGAGTCTGGTATGCGCCTACGCCTCTCGAATGAAGGGGAACATGGAGTCAACGCAGGGCCTCCCGGCGACCTCTATGTGGCAATCACCGTCAAGCCACACCCGGTCTTCCAACGCCAAGGGCACGACATCCTCTGCGACGTCCCTATTCATGTCGTCACCGCCATGCTTGGAGGAAAGATCGAAGTCCCCACGCTCAAAGGCAATACCATCATCAAGATTCCTGCCGGCACACAACAAGATAAGATTCTGCGCCTCAAGGGTCTGGGTATTCCCAGCCTCAAGAGCCAGAATACCGGCGACCAGCTCTTTGTCATCAAGATCCAAATCCCCACCAAGCTGACCGCTCGGCAGAAAGAATTACTCACGGAATTTGCCAAAGAGAGCGGCATGACGATGGAAGAAGACGGCGACGGCTTCTTCGACAAAATGAAAACCTTCTTCGAATAGCGCCGGCGGTTATCGCCACGGCACCCACACTATGTCCACGTTCTTCGTCGCCCCTGACGCCGTCACTCCCCCTACAATCCGGATGACCGGTGACCTTCTCCATCATCTTCGCGATAGTCTCCGCTTACACCCGGGAGACTCCCTTACCCTGA
>JBDSKU010000349.1:0-9017 GCA_039916745.1 Nitrospiraceae bacterium | reverse complement strand
TACTCCAACGTGCTCCACATCTATTCGCCGCAAGATAATCGGGCGGTGTTTCAGCGAGCGTTAGCCGCCTTAAACCCTGGAGGCCGATTGCTGATTCAGGATGCCTTTCTCCACGACCGGGACGGTCTGCATCCCGATGAGTCGAGTCTCTTTGCGGTCTCAATGTTGTTGTTTACCGAGCGGGGCAATACCTACAGGGCAGCCGAGACGAAGGCCTGGTTGACGGATGCGGGATTTACGCGGATCAAGACTGTGCGGATGAAGAAGGGGACGGAGGACTGGGAGGATGGGATCCTGGAAGCACGGTCTCCTGGAACGCCTGTACAAACGCGCGCCCGCCGAACACAATCAGCGAAAAGTTCGCGATCCCGCTCATCACAGTGAAGAGAAACAGAGTGCCAATTTCGGCCTGTCCTCCCAGGATGCTCGTGACCGTGGCAAGATCCAAGGCCAATCCCACCGTTCCATAGATGACGCAGGCCATGGCGGTCCAGGTCCATCCAATCCAGACGAGGCCCGCGAGGGCGAGAGGACAGACGACCAGGTAGAGCATCCATGCGATTCGGCCTGCCGCAGTCGCAGCGGGTGTGAGTTGGGTGGTCCGGGCTCCAATGAGGCAGAGCCCTGCAAGTAGGCCGATGATCGTCCAGGTATGTCGCATGGCTGCAATGATACCTGGCTGCTGCTGCGCACAGCAACCTCAGGATGCTGAAAAAGCCCGCCAGCTTCGTTCTCGGCTCATCGAAATCCTCAACGTACCCACGCGGGTACGCCTCCGGTTTCGGCTCGCCTGCGGCCTTGCTGGACGGGCTTTTTGAGCATCCTTCGAATAGTTCGGTGCCAAGAGTGGATAGTTGCGAGGGAGTAGGGCAATGGCAGATCCATCTGATAAAGCGCCGCAAGTCTGTCTGTTGATTTACGATGGCCAATGCCGCTTCTGTGTCACAGCCAAGAAGGGGCTCGAACGGCTGGAGACGCAGGCGGATGCCGACTCGATCAGGATGGTTCCGTATCAGAGCGAAGAGGCCAAGCAGGCGTTGGGTGAGGGCTATCGGCCTGGTCGCCCCGACGTCGCCTTCCTGATTCGTTCGAATGGGGAGATTGCCAGTGGGCTCGATGCTTTTCTGGTTCTCCTGCCGGGCCTCAAGGGCGGGCGTATTCTGTCAGGGCTCTTCAGCCTTCCGCTGGTTAAGCCTATCGGCTATCTGTTGTATTGGTGTGTCGCCCGATGTCGGTACGTGGTCTTTGGCAAAGTCAGCCTCACTGGGGCTTCCGAGAATCCAGGAAAGCGGGATTCAGAAACTCCTCATAACTAAGCAGGCGTCCCCCCGCCCAGCGCTATCATCCATGCTGGCCCCCCTCTTTCGGAGGGGGTTCCTCCCACAGTGGGGAATTTACCCCGAAGGCCGTGAATGCGAGACTCCGGCACAAGCAAGGGGGACCAACACATGACGATGATGCAGTGGCTATTTCAGACGATAGACGAAATGAGCGAATGGTTCAGGCCGATCCGGCGTGAGTTAGTCCCGGTCTATCAGGGGCGGCAGATCGGTGGGCGGCGGCGGAAGGCCTTGTATGTCGCATTGGTCGTCGTCGCCAGTTTCGGCTCTGGCGTTCCACTCACGGCCTGGTCCGCAGATGTGTCGTCTCTCGTTCCCGCGAAAGCCAGAAAAGTCGTGGCGGCTGGGGTTGGCTATGAGAATGTCGAGGCCTCCTCGATTACCGTGAAAACCTACGATGCTGAGACTGGTACGGTATTGACCGAGGACACCTACGAACTGAACGTCAGGGAGGACGCCACCTCCGCAGCGGGTCAACCGCGTGAGCGGATTTTTGCGGGAGGAGTCGGCCCGGGAGCAGACGGACTGTCAATCTTCTCGCTTCGCGTCTATGACGCGGCCACAGGCAAGTTTCTCTGGGAAGGTCTTCTCAATCTCAACGTCAGCAATCATGAGTCGGATTCCACTCACCGGGTCGTAGCTCATCTTGCGCCACAGGCGATGGTGACTCAGGTCCGAAGCCGGGGCGCCATCGATGGTCAACCCCAGTTCTTCCTTCGTGCGGTCGATTCAGCAAGCGGACAACTGGTCTGGACCGATCATTTCTCAGCGGGCTCGGGTACGCTCGCTCGCGCAGAACGTGTCGGCAGGGCTGTCGTCGGTCAGACAGAAGGGTTCTCGGTTCCTTCTCAACAGATCGAGTTTCGCATCAGGATGTTCGACGATGGGAGCCGGAAAGTGTTGTGGGAAGATACGATCGAACCGAGTGCGGAGGAGACTGACGTTGCAGTGGGGCAGGATGATGCTGCCGAGATCCTGCCTGCTTGGCGCAACGCGAGCCCCGAGGAAGTGAAAGAGGAGGCGATCTAGAAAGGAAGGAGAGTGGGTTCAACCTATCGGAAGCCAGACCACTGCCAGTAAACAATTACACGTTGATCGATGAAGGCAGACCGCTGAAGCGACAATCGTTTGCTTCTTCATTGCGCACCGTTCATCGTTTCTCTGCTAGCTCTTTTTCACCTGCACATGTAGCTGATCAAGCCACCGAGCCTGGAATTGCTCATACGACAGCGATAGCTGCGATTGCATGGCGGTAGAAAGCGTCTGTCTGGCTTTGAGGTGTGAGAGCAGGCCGTGCACTTGGTGCATGCCGAAGCGATCGACGAGATAGCGGACGGCCGAGTTGGCTTCCAGATAGGCGAGGGCTGCGGTATCAGCGGGTAACTCTCCCCATGCCCCTTCTAGGGCAGGCAGAGGAAGCAGCGTGTAGTCCTGCTTCATCATCCGGTCGAGATCCGACCAGCGATCCTCGGACAACTCCATCGCTAACCCTTCATTGAGCCAGGTCGGGAAGGCGCTACTGGCCGGGCCTTGTTGGTCGTGCAGAAGCGCATGGACGAATTCGTGTCGCAGCACCCGCCTGAGCCAGGCACGGTCTACCAAGGTGCCTTGCGCAGGGACTTGGATACGCCCGAGCACAGGATCGAAGAGTCCATCGGCCCAGGCCGGACTGCCGGTTTCCGATTGGAATGTGGCGTTGGCATGCAGGACGACGACGATGGGCTTTGACGGGAAATGTCCGAATCGTTGGCCGATCTCTCGATAGGCTTCTTCAAGAATCTCCAGCACGGCGACCCAGGTGGCCTGATCGGCTTCCCCGTCGAATTTGACGGTAAAGTGGGTGCTGTCCCGGCTGGTGAGCCGCGCATCGCTCTTCTCGGTTCGGCGGACTTTGGCCGTGACGGTTTTCAGATAGGATTGCACGGCGGGATCTTTGTCCGCGCGGGCTGTGGCAAGGTCGAGGTGGCGGGCGGCCTCACCGAGTCGGTCCCGTTCCTGAAAGAGCTCGGCCAGTGCCAGATGAGGGAACGCCTCGTTCGGAGCCAGGGCCACCAGCTTTTCCAAAAAGCTCTGCGTCATGGCCGGATCACGGAGTTCCCAGTAGGCATGGGCCAGGTTGAGATGAATGGTCGGGCTTTTACCGTCCAACGACGAGGCCTTTTTGAATGCATAGACCGAGGCTGAGGTCCCACCGGCTTTTTCAAGTTGGATGCCGAGGTTGTTCCATAGCACCGCGACATAGGGACGGGTCTTTTCGTCCGATGATAGGCTGGGGGGCAGATCGGTCAGTTTGACTTCTGCGGTTTTGACGTTTCCTTTTTCGATTTCGTCGCGAATCGTTTCTAAGAGTTCATGATGCGTCGTGTCTGGGACCACCGTGGGATCGATCAGGCGAGTCTGTTTCGGTTCCGGCTCTGCGGGACCTGTGTATTGCGGTTCTGGGGACGCCTCCGTTGTGTTTCCCACGACAGTCTCAGGCTGGCTTGGTGGCGGCGTCATGAGGTAGGTCGGTTTGAACCAGGCTTGATAGACGATGAACAGTCCCAGGAGGCAGGCGATGGGATACAAAATGTGGCCGATATTGCGACGGTACATAGAAGACCTCTGTGGATGAGCTCCACTGTAGCACCCAAGGGACGAGAGGCAAAGAACTGTCGCCAAATGTACGAGAGACAGGGAGGCAGGCTGAGGTGTTCGGAGCGTCGAACCCAGAATTTCGAGTCGCGCCTTTCTCGCAAGTCCGCACTTCGCGCGCCACGACCTGCGGGTTGTCGTGGTCGTTGAGGCAGGGAAGAGGCTGTGTTACGATTCGCCATTGTGATACGGCGCTCTTCCGAGCCCACACCCCCTGAACAGTTTCAGCAATGGCTGGACCGAGTCGCGCGTCCGATCGAATTCGCGACTCGCGATGCCTTTGCGCATCTCCCCACCGTCAAAAATCTGAATCACTTTGTCTCTTCACAGGTCATGCAGGCCCTATCCGATCGCGTCTATCCACGGGCGATTGAAGCCTCGTTGCTTCAGCTGCGGGGGTTGTTTCAAGCTGACCAGCAGCGGTCCCCGGCAGAGGAGCAGCAGCGTCAGTTGCAGGAAGCCATGGTCATCCTCGGGGCGTTGCGCAAGGCAGCCTGCGATCCGGACCGGGCGTGGGGCGAACCGGAACCCATTGCGATGCGTGAGCCTGTGATGAATGAAATCCCCTCTCGACCATGGTGGGAACAGCCTATCCGTTTCGTGAAGGGAGTCGGACCTAAGCGCACCGCATTGCTCCAACGGTTCAGGATCGAGACGGTTGAGGATGCCTTCTGGACGTTACCGTGGCGGTACGAAGATCGCTCGGTCATGACCCCGATCGGACAACTGGTGCCTGGGGCGGAGGCCTCGATTTGCGGCACGATTATCCGAAGCGAGGCCAAGAAGGCCCGCAGTCGCCGTCTCTCCATCCTCGACATTGTGGTGGAGGATGCCACCGGGCGTCTTCAGGTACTGTTCTTCAATCAGCCGTTTCTCGAACCAGTCTTTACCGTTGGGACGAGCGTTATGCTGACCGGGCGGGTGATAGCCGGCGCACAGGGGTTTGTGGCGATGAAGATGGAGGTCGTGCAATACGAAGTGGTGGGCGCGGAATCCGAAGCGCCGCTGCATGTGGGGCGGATCGTTCCCGTATACCACGAAACCAAGGGCTGGACGTCCCGGCAGATGCGGGTGCTCATGAAAAGCCTGCTGGATGCCCATCTCGCTGAGGCGCAGGAGGTGCTGCCGGTCTCGCTGCGTGCCCGTTATCGATTGCCGCCCATCCAACAGGCTATTCAAGATGTGCATTTCCCTCAGCCCGGGACTGATGGGGGACAGCTCAATCGAGGGCTCACGCCGGCGCATCGGCGCTTAGCGTTCGAAGAACTGTTCGTGCTCCAACTTGCGTTAGCCTCGCGGCAACGAGTCATGAAGGAAGAGGTCAAGCAGGTCTCGTTCAATCCGAAAACGCCGCTCCTCGGGAAGCTGGATCGAGCCTTGCCCTTTCAGTTGACTGCAGCGCAAGAGCGAGTGAATCGCGAGATCTTGTCGGATATGACGTCGAGCAAACCGATGAACCGCCTGGTGCAGGGCGATGTCGGGTCCGGCAAAACCATCGTGGCGGTTCAAGCGATGGTGCTGGCCTGTGGGTCGGGCTATCAGGCCGCCTTGATGGCCCCGACGGAAATTCTCGCTGAGCAACATTATCGGACGATGAAGGGATTCCTGGAACCGCTCGGACTGTCCGTGGTGCTGGTGAGTGGCGGGGGCCGTGCGGCGGCGCGTAAAGCTGTGCGTGAACAGGTGGCCTCCGGGACCGCGCAGGTTGTGATCGGAACCCATGCGGTCATTCAGCAAGGCGTCACCTTCGCGAAGCTTGGTCTGGCAGTGGTGGATGAACAACATCGATTCGGCGTGCTCCAACGGAAGACGCTTATGGAAAAGGGTTATAAGCCCGATGTGCTGGTGCTGACCGCGACGCCGATTCCCCGTACGCTGGCCATGACGGTGTATGGAGATTTGGATGTCTCGGTGATCGACCAGATGCCGCCGGGGAGAAAGCCGGTTCGGACGTTTCTGTTGAGCGACAGTCAGAAGGGGCGGGCCTATCAGATTCTGCGCGATGAACTGCGAAGCGGCCGTCAGGCCTATGTGGTCTATCCGCTCATCGAAGAGTCGGAGAAGACCGATCTGCAGGCGGCCATGCAAGGAGCCGAGCAGTTGCAAGCGAGTGAGTTGGCCGAGTTTCGCGTCGGGCTGTTGCATGGTCGAATGAAGTCGGACGAGAAAGAACAGATCATGGCCTCGTATAAGAAGGGGGAGATTCAAGTCCTGGTTGCGACGACGGTGGTGGAGGTCGGAGTTGATGTGCCCAATGCCACGGTCATGATGATCGAACATGCCGAGCGGTTCGGGCTGGCGCAGTTGCACCAATTGCGCGGACGGGTCGGGCGAAGCGCACATCAGTCTTATTGTCTGCTGATGGCTTCTGGCGGAGTGCTGTTTCAACCGAAGAAGCCTAAAGAGGCCGGCGAACCGCCGTCAGTGGCTAAGGAGCGGTTGGACGCGCTCGTGCGATCGACCGATGGATTTGTAATCGCCGAAGAGGATCTCCGTATTCGTGGGCCCGGCGAGTTTTTTGGACTCCGGCAATGGGGCATGCCGGAGTTTCGCGCCGCGAACCTGGTGCGGGATGTCGAGCTGCTTCAGCAGGCGCGGCAGGAAGCCTTTGCTCTCTTGAAGCAGGACCCACAGCTCAAAGCCTCGGTGCATCGTGCCTTGCGAGAGACCATGTTGCGGCGATGGGAGACGAAATTGGATTTGGGGTCGGTCAGTTAAGCGAGGAGCGGCCAGATGCCCTCTTTGCTCGCAGAACGCGCACGATGGAACTGTGCTCGTCCGATGCGCGCAGTCGAGGGCAATCTGGCCGCTCCTCTAGAGAAGTGGTGAGAACGAGAGGCTAGCTCACGCATCCCCCTCAGAGGGGAGAGGAGAGGTAAGGTAAGAGGTACAAGAACATGGGATTATTGCAACGATTGAAGCATGATTTGAAGGCGGGGGTCGCGACGTTGCGTCTGGGCACGGCGCAGGTGGCGAACCGCGCGTTGGAAGAAACAGAACTTCTGAGAATCCGGCTCGAAATCCGCAAGCTCGACCAGAAATTAGCCGAACTCCATCGGGATGTCGGTGAGCGAGCGGTGAACCTTCGCGAGGGAGGCGAACCGGTTGAACGGGTCTTGTATGACGCAGAAATCAGCCGACTCGTCAAAGAGATCCAGGAACTCAAAGAGACCCGCGGGAAGCGTGAGTCGGAGATGACGGAAGTTCGGATCGACCTATGAAGGATTCGCCACACACGATGCGTCTCGCCGGTGTGGATATCGGCACGCTTACCTGCCGGTTGCTCATTGCCGATTTGCTTCCCGATAAGGGGTTGAAGGAAGTCCGATCTGAGCGACGTATTTTGCGGCTAGGCGAAGGCGTCGATCAGACCAAGCAGCTGAGCGTTGCGGCGATGGATCGGGTGATCCAGTGTCTGAGGGAATGGCGGGAGATGATCGATGTCGCTCATGTCAATGCTGTGGCGGTCGTCGCGACGAGCGCCGTCCGTGATGCAGATAATCGTGACGAGTTTCTCGATCGCGTACAACGTGAGGCTGGCTTTGAAGTCGAGATCATCACGGGCGACGAAGAAGCCAGACGGACACTCTTGGGCATCCGCTCCGGCTTGCCCGATGGCGTGACAGATGTATTGGCCCTCGACATCGGCGGCGGCAGCACCGAGTTTATTCTAGACAGGCCAGGCCAGAAACCTGTTGTGCGCTCGATCGATATCGGGGTCGTCCGGCTCTGTGAACGTCTTCTGCACCACGATCCTCCAACCGAGGAGGAATTGCGTCAGTCGCGTGAGTGGGTCGCAAGTGAAACGAAAGCAGCCGTCGCCGAGATGGGCAACTATCAGACCGCCACTTTCGTCGGCACAGCAGGAACCATCACCAGCCTAGCGGCCATGGCTCAGAAGCTTTCCGCCTACGAGCCGGCCAGAATCCACAACTATCAGTTGCAGCTCAGCACGATTCAGGAAATCGAACAGACACTTCTCAGTCGAAAGAAAGCCGACCGAGCAGGTCTGCCAGGCCTAGAAAAAGGCCGAGAAGAAGTCATCGTGGCCGGAGCCATCATCATCCGGACGGTGATGGAAACGCTAGGAATGTCGGCGGTGCTGGTGAGCGATCTAGGGTTGCGAGAGGGAATACTAATCGAGCTAGCCACGCGAGCACGATGAGTGTGCGGTTTTGGTATGGTAAAGACGAAGAGCTAAGGGTATAAGTCGGGGACGAAAGATGATTTGTGCTATCTGCATCATGTGGTGAGCAAGGACACCCTATTTTTTTGTTGCTCTGATGGGCGGTGGATTGCTGCTTAGCAGGAATCAGTTTATGGCTGAAAAAATTGAAATAGCAGATCTTGGCGATCTGATCAAAGCCGCTGCAGTGGCTAACAAACATTTTGGAGAAGGGTTTTGCTGGTGGCGTGGAGAAGGTGTTATTGATGACGCTTGGAAACTGAAGCCGAAAATCTATCGCAGGGAGCAGAATGAAGCTTTCTTGGCATTTCATTTTATCAATCGTGCAAAGGTTAGATGTACCAAATGGCCTGCAGGATCTGATGAGTGGCCAAGCTGGCTTTTCCTCATGCAACACTATGGACTTCCAACGCGATTGTTAGACTGGAGTGAGTCGCCCTTGATCGCATTGTATTTCGCAGTAAAGGAAGCTGCTTATCAGGAGAAAAACGGAAGAATTTGGTGTCTGCAACCCTACAAGCTTAATCTTCTCTACAACGTCAACGGAATTGCGTTGCCTCAAATGGAAGATGCTCATTTTCTCTGCCAAGAAGCATTTATCAAGGGTCAGAATCCGTCTGAGAAAATACTATCCGTTACAGGGGACCACTTCGATGTGCGACATTTGGTTCAATCCGCGGCCTTTACCATTCATGGGACTACAATCGCACTCAATGAACATCCAAAAAGAGATCAATTTCTTCTTGAATTCGAAGTTTCAGGAAAAATGAAAAGCAACCTTCTCGATGCCCTGAAGGTTGTGGGCATAAGAGAATCATATATATTTCCAGATCTCGATCATCTTGCTCTTGATCTTG
>JBDSKU010000348.1:0-6940 GCA_039916745.1 Nitrospiraceae bacterium | reverse complement strand
AATATGTCCGACCGAGGCCATGACGGTATACCCACGCCCCAGATACTTACTGATGGTGCGTGCTTTCGTCGGGGACTCGACAATGATGAGTGACTTGGCCATGAAGACTCCGATTCGCTACGAGGGTTGCCCTCTCATCCGTACCAAATAATGCGCATCCATGCAACTGTTCGATAATTATGTTCGAAGATACCGCTGTCCCGGCAACTGTGTGACGTGCTGTCGAAGCTCCAGGGACAAGAGCGTAGCCATCACGGTGGGGACCGGCATCCCTGTGGCAACAATCACGTCGTCCACGGTGAGCGGATCGTACGACAAGGCATCATACACCAGCTGTTCTTCGTTACCCAACTGATCGCTGGGCCCCTTCTTCGTCTGAGAAGGTTGCAGGCGCAGACGTAACGCCGGCTCCAGCTGCGGCAACACCGCATCGATGACATCCTGCGCACGCTCGATCAAGGCCGCGCCATCTTTGAGCAAGGCGTTCGTCCCGCGACTGGTGTCTTGCTTCACAAAACCAGGAACCGCAAAGACCTCTCTGCCTTGCTCAGCGGCCAATCTCGCGGTAATCAACGATCCGCTATTGATGGCCGCCTCTGTGACGATCACTCCCAGGGACAGACCGCTGATGATGCGATTTCGCCGTGGAAAGTGGTGGCTATGGGGAGGCGCGCCCATCGGTGCCTCAGACAGGATGGCCCCGCGTTCCTCAATCTGTCGGCGCAATCGATCATGTTCCGGCGGATAGGTTCGATCGATTCCGCAGCCAAGGACGGCAACGGTGCGACCCTGCGCGGCAAGCGCACCACGGTGGGCTGCCGCATCGACGCCGCGCGCAAGACCACTCACCACCGTCATGCCCGCTGCCGCTAAATCGTGGCTGAGCTCTTCGGTCATGGTACGCCCGGCTGCCGTCGCCCGCCTGGCACCTACAATGGCGATCGCCAGTTCATCCTGCTCAGTCAATGTGCCGGTGATATACAAGAGGGGCGGAGGGTCCGCAATCATCTTCAGCCGCACGGGATAGGTGGAGTCCAGCACGCTCCGGACTTCAATACGTCCACGCTCAATCGCCAGGATCTCTCGCTCAAGGCTCCGGCAGGCAGCACCATCAGGCCCACGACGGATCGCGTCCGCCAACTTCAGGCTGCACCCGCGCTGAATCAACTCATCACGGGAGGCGTCCAGAACGGCTTCTGGTGAGTGCCAGGCCCGAACGAGTCGAAGAACCGTCAGGTCTCCCACTCCATCGATCGCTTGCAGGCGGAGCCAAGACTCTAACCGCGCGCTGGTCATAGGCTGAACCGAGGAAGACCGCGAGACCTCAGCGGAGGAGTCCGCACGGGCAGGCTGGCTAGAAGGCTGCATAGGCCTCGTCGTACGGGAAACGGGAATCGTTACAGCACTGCGAGATCGTACTGTTCCAGATGCAAGCGTTCGTCCGGCATGACAATGATTTTTGCGGCGCACTCGCGCTCCACGGCTTCAAGACCCGTCCGCTCTTCATCTTGCAGCAGCCCGACGACTGAGGGATGGGCGCCGACGACGATCCGTTGCGGCTCGGAACCGCTGCCGATTCTGCGGACATCGCGGAATATCTCATAGACCACTGTGGTTGGAGACTTCGTATAGCCACGCCCTTCGCAATAGTGGCAGGGCTCTGAAAGCGAACGCAGGAGATCCTCTCGCACCCGTTCACGAGAAATCTCGATCAGCCCCAAGTCGGAAATTCTGGACACTCTGGTGCGGGCCTTGTCGCTGGACATCGCATCAAGCAACGCGTGGTAGACCTTGTCGCGGTTTTTCTCCCGTTCCATATCGATGAAGTCGACGATGATGATCCCGCCGATTCCGCGCAACTTCATCTGATAGGCCACTTCTTTCGCGGCCTCCAGATTATTCCGAAGAATGGTCTCCTCCTGATCGCGCTTCCCCACAAACCGGCCGGTATTGACGTCGATGACGGTCATCGCTTCCGTATGGTCGATCACGAGATGCCCGCCGGACTTGAGCCAGACTTTGCGGCTGAGCGCCCGCGCCATTTCCTGCTCCACGCCCAGATGATCGAACAGGCTTTCCTCTTTGTCGTAGAAGTGAATGCGCGAGGTCTGTTCAGGAGAGAATCGCTGCACGAAATCACGGACGGCCTGATACTCCTCCCGCGAGTCGATCCAGAGCCGATCGACTTTCTTGCCGAACAGATCGCGCACGACGCGGAAGCTCAAGCTCAAATCGGCATGGAGCAACGCCGGGGCCCCCTTCTGCTCGCGCTTCGAAAGAATGTCCTGCCAGAGCACATGCAAAAAGTCGACGTCGGATCGCAATTCGTCTTCTTTGACTCCTTCGCTCACCGTACGGACAATGTACCCACAGCCTGGATGCCGGACGCGCTTCATAATGTCCTTGAGCCTGGCGCGCTCCTCGTCACGGGCGATCCGGCGAGACACGCCGATGTGCTCGACGTTGGGCATAAAAACGAGATACCGGCCTGGGAGCGACACATAGGTCGTCACCCGTGAGCCCTTGGTGCCGATCGGTCCTTTGGAGATCTGCACCATCAGCTCCTGCCCTTCACTCAGCAACTGCTCAATCGGCTTGGAACTTTGACGACGGGGGCCCAGCATATCCCCATCTTTGTCGGCATCCTTGTCGTCCTCATCTGCATCGACAAGCGTGTCGCCTGGCTCGGAGTCCAGCGACAGATCCGACACGTGCATGAAGGCCGCCTTCTCAAGGCCGATATCCACAAAGGCCGCCTGCATGCCAGGCAACACCTTCGCGACTTTGCCTTTATAAATATTTCCGACGAAGTCCTTGTGCTTGGCGCGATCTCCGAAGAGATCCGTCACGACTCCGCCGTCCAAGACCGCCACGCGAGTTTCCTCGCGTGCGACTGTAATGGCAATTTCTACTCCCATACCCACCCCTTCCATTCAGGAGAACTGTCGAGCCGATGTGCAGGACGAACGCGGGGGAATCCCCAGGTTCCGGCCTCCACTCGATACCTCATCGGCTGACGGTCCACACCAGACATAATATAATCTCTTGCCTCGATCCCGATTGATTCGAGACCGCACGATCGCCTTCTCGCTAAAAAAAACTTAATCGACGGCGTTTGACGTTCAAGAGCAGGCCGAGCGACGCCATCGTCATAATCGTCGCGCTCCCGCCGTAACTCATGAGCGGAAGGGGAATGCCCACAATGGGAAACATCCCTGCCGTCATCCCGATATTGACCACCACACAAAAGCACAGCATGCAGATGATCCCGACCGCCAGCAGCGCCCCGAGCTGATCCTTCGCGCGCGCGACAATTTCCAATGACAGCCAGATCAACGTCACAAACAAGATCAAGAGCGCCAACACTCCGAGAAATCCCCAGTCCTCGGCAAAAACAGAAAAGACAAAGTCCGTGTGCCCCTCGGGCGAAAACTTCAATTGGCTTTGGGTTCCTCCATAGAGGCCCTTCCCTGTCAGCTCTCCCGCGCCAATGGCAATTCGCGATTGGAGCGCATGGTATCCCTTGCCGCCAGGATCGTAGGCCGGATCGACAAAGGCCATAATGCGCTGCCGCTGATAATCATGCAATGACCCCCACATCATCTCCCAGGCAAAGGGAAACAACATCAGCGAAAACAGGAGGATCACACCCAATGCCTTCGACCGCATCCCCACCATTAACAACATCGCGGCATAGACCGCCAAGAAGCTCAATCCGCTCCCAAGATCCGGCTGTTTCAGGATCAGGAGCAGCCCCGGCAAAACCAATAATCCCGGGAGTACTACTCGCTGGAGCCAACCGACTCGTGGCGCCTTTGAATAGTAATGCGCCAATGTCACAATGAGAACCAGCTTTGCAAACTCCGACGGCTGGAACGCGAAGGGACCCATCGGGATCCACCGTTGCGCGCCCCGGCTGCTTTTTCCCTCAAACAGCACGACCGCCAGCAGGACGAGGATGATGGCATAGGCAGGATACGCTAACCGAGCGATTCGATGATAGTCCGAGAGCCACATCACCAGAAATGCGACCGTGCCGAGGACAATCCACACGATCTGTTTGGCATAAAACGGGAACGCAACGCCTTGGTCATGCGTCACGCTATATATCGACAGGACGCCGACCCCCAGGATGACAAAGATCAGCCCGATAAAACGGAAGTCGAAATTGTCAAAGCCCCGGCTATTGATCACCCGATCGATCATCTCGTTTCCTGTCCTCCAGCATCCCCTTCCCGCGCCACGGCACCATCCGGCACACCGGAAGAAGCGGAGAGATTCAATTTCACATAGGTCTCGATCAGCACTTTGGCGAGGGGGGCCGAGGCGGACCCTCCGTGACCCATATGTTCACCCAGCACTGCGACGGCGATCGTGGGCGCCTCGACCGGAGCAAATGCCACAAACCAGGCATGATCCCGGAACTTCTTCGGAATATCCTTCTCCGCCCTCTTCTCTTTGCTCAACGCCGTCGTCTGAGCCGTACCGGTCTTTCCGGCAATGGTTACCAGCGCCGACTTCGCCCGCGTGGCCGTGCCCTCTGTCACCACCCCGGCCAACGCCTCTTTGATCAATGGCAAGATTTCAGGCCTCAGCTTCAAGGTGCGCTTGGGGACCGCAGGTCTTTCTTCAAGCTCTCCGGTCGCCCGATCCATCACAGCCCTGACTAATCGCGGACGAAAGGTCACGCCGTTGTTTGCGACGGTACCGATCAAACTCGCCATCTGTAGCGGGGTCACGTTTACATAGCCCTGCCCAATCGATGCCGAGATCGTTTCGCCCGGCAACCAAGGCTCATTCTTGGCTTTCTGCTTCCAAGCCGAAGAAGGCACGATCCCAATCCGTTCCGACGGCAGCTCAATCCCCGTCTCCTCCCCCAACCCAAACATATGGGCAAAGGAGGCCATCGTCTCAATCCCCATCCTCTGGCCGACCGTGTAGAAATACACATCGCACGATTGGATGAGCGCGCGCCGGAGGTCTACCGAGCCATGCCCGCCGGCCTTCCAGTCGCGATAGAGGCGCCGGCCGAACTGATACCCTCCATTACAATGAATCGTCGTCGACGGCGTGACCGTATTGGACTCTAACGCTGCAGCGGCCATCATCACTTTGAAGACCGAACCAGGCGGGTACTGGCCTTGCGAGGCGCGATTGTTCAATGGGCGCCCTTCATTTTGCACGATCTCGGCCCATTGTTTCGGCGTGAGTTCCCGCGAAAGGACATTCGGATCGAAACCGGGACGGCTGGCCATCGCCAACACATCGCCCGTCCTGGGATCAAGCGCGACAATCGCACCTGACTCCTCCCCCAAGAGGGTTTCCGCCACTTTTTGCAGCCGCACATCAATCGTGAGGTATAAATTATCCCCGGCATGGGCCTGCTCCACAACCACGGTTCGTTTCTCGTGGCCTAACGCATCGACTTCAACACTTTTCTGCCCGGCCTGCCCACGCACGAGCCGGTCGAAAAATTTCTCCACGCCATATTGGCCGACAATGCTGCCCTGATGCAGGTCGGCAAACTCAGGTTTCTCTAACTGCTCGGGCGAGACTTCCCCGACGTACCCCAACAGATGCGAGGCCGTGACGCCACCGGGATAATTCCGTTGCGATTCGACTTGCACCATCACTCCAGGCAAGTCCAGACGGTGAGATTCGATCAACGTCGCTTCTCGAAGCGTGAGGCGATCCTTCACCTTGCGCGGCACTTGCTTACTGCCTCTGGCCATGAGCTTCTTTCGAACAAGCGTGGGATCTAATCCTAAGAGGTTGGTCAGCTGATCGATCAGGAGATCGCGATCTTTCACATCTTCAAGCGAAACATAGAGCGTGAAGCTGGGAACATTGTTCGCCAGCAACACTCCGTTGCGATCGTAGATCAGGCCTCGAGCCGGCTCCATGATGACGGAACGTGTACGATTGTTCTCGGAGAGATCGCGGTAGTAGGGTCCCTCACGAATCTGCAAATGCCAGAGTCGTAACGCCAATAAGGCCACGACGAGCAACAACCCCACGCGCAGAATGATCAGCCGGCGTTGGAGCTCACCAAGTTCAGAATCGTGCAGACCAGCTGTTGCCATGACTCACAATCACTTTTCCAGCACATCCATCAAAGAGACGGGTTATTCGGTTCTCAGGCGGGTCACATCAAACCGTTGGGAGAGCAGCCAATAGAGCCCCGCCCCAACCGCCCCATCAAAACAAGCCTGCGGCAGGACAATCGACTCCACGATCCCCCATATTTGAGGCATGTCGAGATTTTTAAAATTTGCCATGGCCAGTAACCCACTCGCCACGGACACCAGCAACAACCCCACACCCAACGAGACCGACGTCACCTGCGACACCTGCCGTCCCAAGAATCCAGCCAAGAGCCCAACGCCCCCATACGTGAGAAGACTGAGCCAGAGTTCGCCGGCCGAGAACAGGCTCAGCACCCATCCGATCGCGAGCCCTAGGAGAAGGCCTTCCATTTCGCCGACGAAAAGCCCGATAAACACGGTAGCCACAAGCCCCATATCCGGTTTGATATTCCACATACTCACATGCGGCAACACCGTTGTTTGCAGGGGAACGAGCAGTAGCACGAATATCAGATAGAAGAGAAATTTCATGGCGACGGCTTTCCTGGAAGATCCATTCCGCCCATCGCCTTCGTAGACTGTCCGTACGATGCCTGAATCACCAACACTTCTTCGACCCGGCCGACATCGACTTCCGGCATGAGTTCAGCCGATTGAAACAATGCGCCTTCCTGCTTGTCGATATGTGTAATCGTGCCGAGCGCGAGACCGCGCGGGAAACCTCCGACCAGGCCCGACGTCACGACCCGATCACCGTCTCGAAGCGTCGAGAGCAACGGAATATATTTCAACTGGGCCAACCCCTGCTGGGTCCCCTCCACAATGCCTTCGTCCCTTGTCCGCTGAATAAGACC
>JBDSKU010000347.1:0-3361 GCA_039916745.1 Nitrospiraceae bacterium | reverse complement strand
CTCGCAAAGGCCGGCTCGGAAAGGGCATGCGTATCCATACCAAGATAGAGCGGGCCGGAAATGCCCTCCATCCTCCGGTATTCAAAAATCGCCTGGGCCACCGCGATGATATGGACTTCGTTAAAGGATCGCTTGAAGGATGTTCCGCGGTGTCCCGAGGTCCCAAATGTGACCCGCTGCTCGCGCACGTTCGTATCAGGCTTCTCCGTATAGTAGGCCGTAATGAGACGCGGAACATTCACCAAGTTCGATACCGGTGCCGGCTGACCAGCGAGGAGATGATGGGCCACAGTAGAATCCTTTGGAAAAGATGAGGGGGGCGAACCTCCGTACTAGGATTTCTAAACAGTACCTCTTTCTGAGGAAGATGATCAACTCGCGCAATAGATCAGACGTCAACCCATCAAACCCCGTAAAGCCATTCGATGGGAATATTGATTGACCGACCTCAAGAAAGAAAAGAGGTATGACCAGACAACGCGTCAGGGCTCGATGCCCCGTTGGGATCGAAAGCCTGGACGGCGGGAACAGCGGAAGGGGGGACGCGAACCGCCGAGCGATTGAACGCCCCAGGAAACTAGTGAAGACGTAGATTACCTCCTTTATTTCCTCTCCCTGCCCCACATGCTGCGGCATGACTTAGCCCGGTGGAAATCGGCATTGTTGTGCCACTAAAACTGGATCATTCCTCCCGTTCTTTCTTGCAATGGACCATCTGATAGAGGAGGGGCAGGACGACAAGAATCAAGACCGCCGAAGTCAGCATGCCACCCACCGCGAGAAAGGCCGCCAGCCGTTGGCACTAGGCCTCGAAGGCGATCCTCAGACATGTGCCTGTCCCCGACAAGACCGCGAATGCGGCTCATCTGAATGAGCCCGTCCTGAACGGCCACTCCAAACAGAGAAAAGTACCCCGGCGGTAGAGATATTGAAATACGGCTTCGTCATGACACACGTCTGCCGAGGCTGTGCACTATTGCTCAGACCAGAATAATTATCAGCGTTAGGCTAACCACTCTGCGTTAGTTATATGTTTTGCCACCGGTGCAGGAAATTATCCTGTACGAGAATCGGCGCATTGTCACTGATGCTTCACTTCAAGGAGGTTTGTGATGAACACGCTACAAATATTGAGCGGTGCCGCATGCATGAGTGTACTCCTGACCACGGGAGCCTTTGCTGAGATTATCGGTGTTCAGCCGGGGACCTCGGATAATCCCAAAGACAATGTGCCCAAGGAGATTCAACGAGAGGGCGGAAACTTTGGTCCAGACGGCAGTGGGCCAGGTAGACGAAGTGACGAATTAGTGGGCATGAAAAAAGAGAAACCCGAGCCCGTCACCCAACAACAGCTGGAACAAAATGCTGAAAAAACTTACGGAGGTGGAGCGGCTGTCGCCGCGGAACGACTCAAGGAGAAGAGCACGAACAAATCAAAGAAAAACATGAAGAACAAGCCCCGTGAGAGCGCCGGTGCAAGCGACGCGAGGAACGACGGACCGAAAGCAAATCCAAGGGAGTTCCAACGAGAGAGCTCAGACAAAGCCGTACAAGGTCAAGGGTTAGTCAATGAACAGCCCATGGAGAAACAGCAGCCGGCTAACCGATAGGAGAGTGGGTCTGGTGGAAGTCGGAAATACCCGCAATGGATCGCTAGCAACGGGCAGGGGGCACCTGAACGAGTCTGTTGGCTGTCTCCACGCAGGGAGGAAACCTCCCGAGCCGATCGGAATTTGGTGAGAGACCTTCTTCATTGTGTGAGGGCGACACCTGTGATGATCGAGAACCATGGCATGGTCATCGACGATCGCCAGCGTGGTGGTGGCGGCATTCCTGTTTTGACTCATCTTTCACAGCGCAAAGAAGGGAGTGAGCATGACGAACGTGGAAAAGCTGAAACGCATCCGTCCATGGATTAACCCGGAAGAGCGGGTCACCGTACATTTTCTCGACGCGCCGGACCTGAATACCACCGTGACGAACTGTACGGATCAATTGGTCGACCTCTCGATCGAAACGCAGGTGTCCCATATCAAACAACACATCTCAGTCCCGCTGAGGCAGATTGAGGTCTCAGAAGATTCTTCACACTACACGCGAGATCCTGAACAGCCGTTGCAACGACAACGATTGATGCTGGTCATCGATGAGAAACGCCCCCCCATCATCTACTAACGCGTATGGGAGCGAGATCCGTAAGACTCTGACGAGTCCCGCTCAGGGACGTGGACCATGGCGCGCATGACGGTCGCGGGGAAATTCTTCACATCAAAGGGAGGCATGACATGTCGCAGAAACAAGCAAAAATGCAACCGACGGCCGGTCGTCCTGCAGTCAAACCCAAAGAGGACCCACTGGCCTATGAAATGTGGCTAACGGGAGAAGTGGAACATGGCCCCGTGGAAGAACGGGGCGCTGCAGAGGGACTCTTACTTAAGGAACTTCAACGTCGGGAACCCCGGAAGCCGTCTGGCAATAAGCCAGTGAAGAAGGACGTACCCAAATAACCTGTCGATTGACTGGGTGGCTATGCCTCGAACGAATTCCTCCATGAACACCACCGGCGAAACAAGTTTGAGCCCAGCCCAACTAGATCAACTGTCGATCAACACGATCCGGTTCCTGTCGATTGATGCCGTGCAAAAAGCCAACAGTGGCCACCCGGGCCTGCCTCTGGGTGCTGCTCCGATGGCCTATGTCTTGTGGACCAGATTTCTTCAACATAACCCGACCAATCCGCACTGGTTCGATCGAGACCGATTCGTCCTGTCGGCCGGTCACGGATCGATGCTATTGTACAGCTTGCTGTATCTCACAGGCTACGATCTCCCGCTCGACCAAATCAAACAGTTCCGACAATGGGGCAGTGCTACGCCTGGGCATCCCGAGCGTGGCCTTACTCCCGGCGTAGAAACCACCACAGGACCGCTCGGTCAAGGATTTGGTAACGGGGTGGGCATGGCCATCGCCGAAGCCTATCTGGCCGCCCGGTACAATCGGCCCGGGTTTGACGTCATGCATCATTTCACCTATGGGCTCGTCAGCGACGGCGACCTCATGGAAGGGGTGGCCTCGGAATCCGCTTCGCTCGCCGGACACTTGAAACTGGGCAAACTGATCTATCTCTATGATGACAATCGTATCACCCTCGCCGCCTCGACCCAGCTCACCTTCACCGAAGACCGTGCCCAACGGTTTGCGGCGTATGGCTGGCACACGCAATCCATCGACGATGGCAACGACGTCGAGGCCATCGACCGCGCCATCCGCGCGGCGCAGCAAGAGACGGAGCGCCCCTCCCTAATCCTGGTGCGCACGCATATCGGCTATGGGGCGCCCCACAAGCAGGATACCTTTGCGG
>JBDSKU010000346.1:0-4280 GCA_039916745.1 Nitrospiraceae bacterium | reverse complement strand
CCGCGGCGGCTAAAGGATGTGCTTGAGCAGGGGCAGTTCGCTGTCACAATTGAATATAATCCCCCAAAAGGCACCAACATCTCCGCTGTGCTGGAGAATGCCAAGGCGCTGCTAGGGCGCGTGCATGGGGTGAATGTGACGGACAACACGGCTGCCGTCGTACGGGCCGGGTCTCTCTCCGTGTGCCGTCTCCTCTACGAACTTGGCCACGATCCGGTGATGCAGATGACCTGCCGGGATCGGAATCGGATTGCCATGCAGTCGGATCTCATGGGCGCTTCGATGCTCGGTATCCGCAATATTCTCTGTCTCACCGGGGACTACCCGACAGTCGGAGACCACAAGGATGCGAAGCCCGTGTACGATCTCGATTCGGTTCAGGTCATGCAGCTGGTGCAGGGGCTGAACAATGGGCGGGATATGGCCGGCAATAAGCTGGATGGCTCCACGGCTTTTTCGATCGGCGGCGCCGTGACGCCGGAGGCCGACCCCCTGGGTCCCATGCTTGCCAAGTTTGAAGTGAAGGTCAAAGCCGGCGCCCAGTTCTTCCAGACGCAGGCGATCTACCATCCTGAGCAGTTTGCATCCTTCATGAAGGCGGTGCGCCCGTTTAAGGCCAAGGTGCTGGCGGGTATTCTCGTGCTTCGGAACGCCAAGATGGCGGAGTTCATGAACGCGAATATTCCCGGTGTGTCGGTTCCGCAGGACATGATCGACGAACTCAGAGCCGCCGGTCCCGAGCGGGCGGAGGATGTCGGTGTGGACATCGCGGTGCGGACGATCAAGGCGGTACGGCCCTACTGCGACGGGGTGCATATTATGGCGATCAAGGCCACACATCGGTTATCCGACATCATCACCAGAGCAGAAGTGGGTTGATGACGATCCCCGAGTTTCAGCGGCAGAAGCGCGACAAGAAAAAACTCACCGTCGTGACGGCCTACGACGCGCTGTTCACCCGCATTATCGAGCAGGCCGGCATTGAAGCGATCCTGGTCGGAGATTCATTGGGTGTGGTCGTGCAGGGGCAGGCCAATACGCTCTCTGTGACGATGGAGGAGATGCTCTACCACACGAAGCTCGTCGCCGGGGCGGCCCAGCGGGCGCTGGTCATCGGCGATATGCCCTTCATGTCCTATCAAGCCAGTCAGGAAGAGGCGATTCGCAATGCGGGACGGTTTCTGCAGGCCGGGGCTCAGGCCGTCAAGCTGGAGGGTGGCGTCGCGGTAGTCGATCGAGTGGCCGCGATCACCAGTATCGGCATTCCGGTCATGGGCCATCTCGGCATGACGCCCCAATCGGTTCATCAGTATGGCGGGTACAAAGTCCAGGGAAAAGAGTCGGACCAGGCGCGTCTCTTATTGAGCGATGCCAAGGCGCTTGAAGCAGCCGGTGCCTTTGCGATCGTGCTTGAAGCGATTCCCGCCGAGTTGGCCAAGGCGCTGACAGCGCAATTGACCATTCCGACGATTGGGATCGGCGCAGGCCCGCATTGTGACGGTCAAGTCCTGGTTCTCTACGATCTCCTCGGACTGTTCGATGACTTCGTGCCAAAATTCGTCAAACCCTACGCCCATCTCAAAGCCGATGCGCTCCAAGCCCTTCGTCGTTACAAAGTCGAAGTCGAAGAAGGCACGTTTCCCAGCGAGTCCGAGAGCTACCACTAGTCATTCCAATCGATTGCACGATTTCGAGAGAATGAGGGTGCGGCATGCGCCCGCGCCCGACCCTCTGTGCGGACAGGCAAGAGACGGTTGTGTAGTTCTGGACATGAGCAGACTGATTGCTCGATATACGCTATAGTCAATCATGGAAATGGATAGGCCCTCAGCGGCCTGTCGACCTGGCGATCCTGTGGATTCGATATGGACTGGCTTGAGTGGGTCTTTAGCCCGGAGTTTCGTCGGTATATTTTCGATCACAACCTATTCTTTTTTCCTCTCCTCTTTCTCCTGCGCATCGTTGGGATGACGGCGGTTGAGTTGCTGTACCCTGCAAGAAAGGTGAGCTATCGCAGCGTCCTCCTCCCCGACTTTGCCGCATTTTTTGCGTACCAATACGTAGTCATGCCGTGGGCCGGTCAGATTGATCACATGATTAACGATCATGTGATAGTGCTCAAGCCGCATCTGCCCGATGCCTTGCTCGGGATGCCCCTGTACGCACGAGTCATCTGCTATTTGGTGATTGGAGACCTCGGTCAGTATTGGATTCATCGGTTTCTGCACGCGAAGTATATTTGGCGTATTCACAAGTGGCATCATTCGCCAACATATATGTATTGGCTAGCCGGTGTTCGCGCAACTGTGCCGCAACAGGTACTCGTCAATATTCCGCACATCATGGCCTTTACCTTTCTTGGGCTCTCGCCTTGGTGGATGGCGCTGGCCATCGCATTGCTCCATATCTTCCAGAACGACTGGATGCATTTGAATGTCTCGTGGCGACTCAAGTGGATGGAATGGTTGCTTGTGACGCCTCGCTATCATCACGTTCATCACAGCAGTAATCCAGAGCACTACCTTGCCAATTTAGGTATCTTGTTTACAGTGTGGGATCGCCTGTTCGGAACCTATGTCAATCCGGACGAGGTGAAGGAACCACTCTCGTTCGGGATCGGTGAGAAAGTGCCACTTGTCCGCTTGGCGTTAGGCGTCTGATCGCCGCATGCCTAGCGAGGGCCTGCCAAATAGTTCACTTGAAATACCTGGCGATCTTTCAGTTGAGCTCCAAGCGCTAAGGCGTTATAAAAAAGAAGTCGAGCCAGGCAAGTTTCCCACCGATTCAGAAGGTTATCACTCGCAGGTTGCTGAAGCGCCTCCAACGTCGTTCTCGGTCGAAACAATTTGCAATACACCCTAACGCGTGCAGCCTGACCGTTTGAGAAGCCGCAAGCTACTTCCGTGCTTTCCGTACTTCGTGCGTCACGTCATAAGGCGGATTTGATAGGGCGTCGCACTCACGAAGGGTGCAGAAAGAGTCCCGTACTGTTCAGCTAACGCGATGACATCGATTCCCATATAGAGTTGAGGCAGGTGTTGCAGTCGGACAAGCCCGCTCCGCGCAAGTTTTTGCGCGGCTTGTTCATGGCCGAGAAATCGCTTGAGATTTGCGGCGGCGAGCTGGATGAGGGCTCGGAAGAAATTTCCTTGCTCGGTGCCATGGCCTGCGGCATGCCAAAGACCTTCAAACACTTCGTGACATTCCCACCAGTAGGCGTAGTTGTAGAGGTCGATTCCATGGAGGTAATCCTCTGACCGTTGCCAATGTTCTCGTGGAAAGGCGCGTAGCCTCGGTTCCGGCTGACCGTAGGAATGGCCGAGGGGATTGCGCCGCGGGTGCGGATTGTTCCCCGGGAGGAATCGATAGGATGGAAACGGCCTCGTGGAGTAACGAGGCCAAGTCGGATCAGCAGGCAGAGGCTCAATCACGAGGCGCTCGTTGGATGCCCGTGACTTGGAAGATGTGGCGATCGTGCAGCCGCACCGCAGTCAGTTCTTTTCCCCATACGCAGCCACTGTCGATGGCCAATAGGTTGGGCTCAATGTGCAATCCCAACGCAGCCCAATGTCCGCAGATGACCGTTGTCTCGGTCTGTTTTCGATTTGGAATTTGGAACCAAGGGAAATAGCCGGCGGGTGTCTGTTCCGGAGGACCGGAAAACCCGGACATCTCACCGGTGGGAGTGCAGGTGCGTAGTCTAGTGAAGATTCGCGCGATACTCACCAGCCTCTCCGGTCCTGTCAGCGAGGGATTCCATTGTGGAGCCGGTTCATGACACAGGCTCTGGAGGAAGAGACGATAGTTTGGGCCTGCCAGCACGGTCTCGACCTCACGCGCCAAGCCGGCGGCCTCATCGATGGTCCATTGCGGGAGGAGTCCCGCGTGAACCATCAGGAACGATCCCTCGCGATGATGGAGCGGTTGGCGGCGAAGCCAGGCGATCAGCTCATCGCGATCGTCGGCATCCAAGATGTCGCGAATCGTATCTTTGTGCCGTAACGTGGCAATGCCTTCGGCGACTGCGAGCAAGAAGAGATCGTGATTGCCCAGCACGATCTGGGCGGCATTGCCGAGTCCGCGCACGAATCGGAGAAGGGCGAGAGAGTCAGGACCTCGATTGACGAGGTCTCCGGCCAGCCACAATCGATCCGTCCGGGGATCGAACGAAATCCGATCGAGGAGCCGTCTGAATGGATCGAAGCAACCTTGAATATCGCCGATTGCGTATATAGCCATCAATAGAAAGTTCCCGTGACGGGCAGAGCCTACCCTGCATG
>JBDSKU010000345.1:0-6471 GCA_039916745.1 Nitrospiraceae bacterium | reverse complement strand
CCGTGCGATCTTGGATGTAGCGCCGAATCACTCCATGTGCAGTCGTCTCTGCCACGCAAATGTCTTCCAAGGCGGCCTTTCGGAGGAGCGCGTTCGCGCCGACCCAAAATGTGGCGCCGAAGTAGGTGAAGCCTTGATGCAGGAGATATTGAATGTCGGTGGTCGCTCCGGCGGTTCGTTCGAGCAGGCCCGGTGCGTTCGGAATGGCGCTGTAGGGAGTTTGCGCCACGGCGAGTCGTTCATTGCCTGGCTGCTCCATGATCTGAACGAGACGGATGGCATAGTCCGACAGAATGAGACTGTCCGCATCTAAGGTAATGACATAGGGCGAATCTGGGATCTCATAGGATCCGTGGAGGTCTGTCGTTTCTTCTAGCATGAGTCCGGTCACGTGCGGCACTTCATGCAGACGCCGGCCCATTACGCCGAGATAACTGTTCAGATTCATCGCCTTGTTCAGTTCATGCGAGAGGTTCTGATAGCGTTTTCGTTCGAAGACGGCGATGTCCGCCTGGAACACGGTGGTCAGAGAACGGTACTCGGCGAGTAGGAGTCGTTCCTGTGGCGCATGCTCCTCGGAAACAGCTTGAGCGTGACGATGCCAGTGCGCAGCCCGCTCTTCATATCGACGTGCCGGCCCGCGGAGAATGTGCTCTGCAAACCAGGCATCAGAGTGCGTGCTGTTGGGCAAGCGATCGGCCTGCTCCTGAAACCAGTGCGCCGCATGCTCATAGGCCTGGGCTAACGCGACATATTCTTGTGGACATTCGCGCACGCCGGTCTGCTGCCGCAACATGAATTGCACCAGCAGGCTCTCAAAGTAGCGAGCCTGATCGTCGAGCAGGGCATGGAGTTCAGCCGGCATGGACTGGGCAGCCAGCAGGGCTTCACGATCTTCTGCCGTGCGTGGATTCGGCGGATTGTCTAACAACAGCACGACCCGCTTGTGCGGATATTCCTGCAAGGCCGCCGATAGCAGCGTTTGACGGATGACGTTCGTTTCTTCTTTGTACGAAGGCACTAGAATCGTCAAGAGCGGTGTTGGCGCGACGAACGATGTCATCAACTCGTCTCTGGTAGCCGGGACATGGCTGAGCCAGCGTTTCAGATAAGCCAGCCTGGCCAATTGATAGCCGAAGTTCCCAGAGATCAAAAATCCCACCAACAAGAGGAAGATCATGGCTTCGATGACATGGAAGAGATTCCCTTGTGCGAGCTCTTCGCTGAGCACCGAGGCAATGGACCAGAAAAACAATGTGACGGCGATGGCTGTCGTCACGATCGTGGTTCGGGTCAGACTGACTTCAAAACGGACTTGTGTAGCGGTCATGAAATTCCTCTGGATGGTCCAGGCTCTTACGCAATCGGTATGCCAATCGTCGAGGTCTGAATCATTGATGTTTTGCGGAGGAACACCAGATAGCTCGAATGAGTTGAGGCGGTTTTGTTAGCCTGTAGGAACTTCCCTACCAAACATGCCAGAGAAGACATGCTCCGGGAACCACAGATGTCGAACGGACTATGTCGTGTTTTGACGGAACAGAAAGACGTGAAGAGCGGGCAAGAACCTAGAGATTCTTATCGCATTTCAAGCGGATCACCGTCCACCTCACCTCGCGGAGTCCTATTCACTTCGAACAAACGCGCTCGTTCTCTTTACTCCTTCACTGTCATGGTCATGGGGATCGATTCGAGGGGATTGTCGCAGTCGTCTCGGACCGCGGCGACGATCTTGTCTACCACCTCCATGCCCCGAAAGACTTCGCCGAAGACCGTATAGGTGCGGTCTAGTCCGCTGCTGTCTGCAACACAGATGTAGAACTGCGATCCATTGTCGTTAATATCCCTGGTGCTATTACTCTCCCGTGGCACCTTGGCCATGGCGATGGCGCCCCGTTTATGTGGCCGATCGCTGGTTTCCGGATTGAGCCAGTACCCGGGACTGCCAGACCCGTGCAGGGAACGGTCTGGGTTTTTGCTCAGGGGATCGCCGCCCTGAATGATGAATCCAGGAACAACGCGATGGAAGGTGGTTCCATTATAGAACTCCATCTTCACGAGTTTGATAAAGTTTTCAACGTGACGAGGCGCGTCATCCGGGTAGAAGCGAATTTTGATCTCACCGAACGGCGTCGTAATGGTGACACGTGGATCGATTTTCTGGAATTGCATGGTCATAGGGGATGAATGTAACAAGGTGAGAGGCCGTGGAGCAAGAGGCCTAAAGAAGTAATGAGTGATGGGTGGGCGGTCGTGAAATGAGAACGGAAGCGTCCAACATCTTCTCATCACAGATCACGCATCACTGTTCACGCTATGCAGCCCCTTACCCGGATCAATCTTGAACCATAAGAGCCCGCCCAGGATGGCCACGGTTGCGGCCACGCCCAATGAGACAGGCCAGCCCCAATGGTGAGCCAGCCACGGCGTCAGGGTTGGGGATATCGCGCCGCCGATATTGGCGCCGGTGTTCATGAGTCCGGACAACGTGCCTGCATGGGGTTTTGACAGATCGGTCGTTGAGGCCCAATAGGCGCCGACGGAAAAGTAGAGCCAGCCCGCGCCGAATGACAGACTGGTGATCGCCAGGGAGGGAGATTCGACGAAAGCCCCCAGGGCAATTGCTGATCCCGCCAGGACCATGCCGCTCATGCCGGTTACGGCTCGTCCGGTGGTGAGTCCGTAGTGGACCGCGAGTCGATCCGTGACCCATCCGCCTAGGGGGCAAAACATCAGCATGGCCACAAAAGGAGCCGAGGCATAGATGCCGCCGCGGAGCACATCGAATCCTCGAACATTCACCAGATACAAGTAAAACCAGGACAGATAGACGTAGGCGACATAGCCGAGGCAACTGTAGCTGATCACGAGCCACCAGATGGTGGGAGTCTGCCTGAATGTTCGCCAGGGTACAGCGGTGACGGTGGCCGGCGTTCGCTCGATCAGGGCCTGTTCACCGGTATATACCCAGGGATGTTCGTGGGGATGGTTGCGTGACAGAAGCCACCAGAGGAGCCCCATCCCGATGCCGAGCAGACTTGCGAGGTAGAACACGGTTTGCCAGCCCCAGTTCACCATCACCCAGGCGGCAATGGGTGGCGTCATGGCGGAGCCCAATCCGATCCCTCCGATGGCGATTCCGATTCCGAAGCCGCGCGCGTCAGCCGGGAACCAATTGGTGACGGCGCGGTTGAAGGCCGGCAAGGCGACGGCTTCTCCCATCCCCAGGCAGAACCGCACGAGCATGAGCGCGCCGACAATCCCGACGAGGCTCGCGAGTGAGGAGGCCGCGACCATGGACGTCAACGCCGTGCAGATCGACCACCAGAGGAGTGCGACGGTGAGCACGACTCTGGCACCCCAGCGATCGGCCAGCCATCCACCGGGAATCTGGAAGAGGGCGTAGCCGATGACGAAGGCCGAGAAGATCCAGCCCATCTGTTGATCGATGATCCCGTAGGCCGGCATCATCTGCCGCGCGGTGACAGAAATATTGACGCGGTCGATATAGGTCACGACGCTGATGAAAAAGAGCAAGGCGAGGATGAGCCAGCGGATTCTGGTCGGTTGGGATAGTGGCGTTGTCACAAGAGATGATCGTGTTTGCGTGCCAAGGGAAGTGCCAAGGTGAGTGCCAGCGAGTATACCGAGTCTCGCTGAGGATCACCAGCATACGGTATCGATGGCGAGTGAAAAGCCCTGTCACGACGCAGACTTCGTAGATTTCATGCAGGTGATTCGGTAAGATGACCTTCTCACGGCAGCGAGGCGCGGTACCCACAGAGCACAATCGATTGAGGGAGCAGGAGTGGTTCGAATTCGGTTTATTGCCGCACTCATCGTGATATTGCTGATCGCCGGAGGCCTGTTTCTCGCGTATTCGCCCTCTCTGACGGGCGACGATTACCTCAAAGACTTTTTCCTCCAACAACTAGAGCAGAGTATCGGACGCAAGATCGACGTCCATCGCATCAAGCTGGTCCTGTTCCCACGCATCAGATTGGAACTGACGCAGGTCGCGATTCACGATCGAAACTCCGATGACATCGTCTTATCGGCCAAGAGGTTAGATTTAGTCTTGCGGCTGCTCCCGTTATTGCGCAAGCAGGTAGTGGGGAAACGGCTGTTGATTGAGGAACCGACCTTGACGCTCCGGCGCAATCGTGACGGGCATTGGAACTTCCTCGATCAGGTCGCGCAAGGAGGCGAGGCCGATCATGATGCGATGCAAACAATGAGCCGAATCTTCCGCATTCGCGAGGCGACGTTGGTGAACGGGAAGCTGATCATCATCGACGACGGACGTCCGGACGGGACGCGCACTATGGCCTTGGAGTCGGTGGAGGCGTCGCTGGTGATCAGAGCGGAGCGGGGACAGGCGGATCTGCACGTCTCTGCCGGTCATGCGGGTGCGAAGGGCCTGTCTGCCATATCCCTGTCCGGGACGATTAGTTCCGCCCAGCGGGAAACACTGGCGCTCGACGATCCCTCGGCCTCACAGGTGAGACTCCAGTTCGATGGCAGCGTTGAAGCCGCGAGTCTCAATCTTCGGGAGGTCGCGGATTTCTTTGGGTCACGTCCGGTTCCTGAACAGGTGCAGGGAGTTCTGAATGTGCACAGTCTTGTTCGAGCTGCGCCTGGCGTGGCGGGGTATGATGTTCTGTTGTCCGATCTGTCTGCGAACCTCGAACAACTGACGCTCACAGGCCAAGCGAGCCTCTCCGGTTTATTGACCGTGCAGCCCACGTTTGCCCTGACCTTTTCGGCATCCCCGATCCAGCTCCGCCAGTTACTCACGCAGTTGCCGGCGCAGTGGGTGCATCCGCAGTTACCGGCGATCATGCAGGACCGTGAGATCGACGGGACGGTGGAGATTGTCTCCGCTACCGTCACGGGGTCGTCGGCATCTGGACCGCAGCTCTCGTTGACCGGAGAGTTTCGCGTGAACCATGGGCAAGCGCTGATCGGAGACAGCCGTGTTCCAGCCAAGGATTTAGCTGCCGTCGTATCGGTCGAACCCGGTCGGCTCAAGGTGTCGAATCTCAGCGGGCTCTATGGCGCGATTCATATGAGTGAGAGCAAGGCGCTCATCTCGTTTTTAGAGGCGGGGCCCTGGCTTGAGATGGACGTTGCTGGAACGATGGCTGCGGCAGACCTGTTGCAGCTTCTTTCGAAGACCGTCAAGTCGGAGCAACTGTCGCGTGTGTTAGCGGCGTCACGTGATGTCGAAGGCATGGCGAGTCCCAGGTTTCGCTTGGTCGGCCCACTCAATCAGGCCGGCGGTGTGACCTTTGCCGGGGGCGAAATTACCGTCAAGTATGTCGGTCTGACGAATCCTTCGCTGCCCGAGCGGTTGACCGGGTTGCAGGGCCGGTTTGTGCTGACGGATGGCGGGACTCAGTTCGATGAGGTGACGGGGCATGTGGGCGATCTGGCCGTGCAGATCAATGGTGGCATTACAGGAGGCAGTAGCAGCAGCTTTCAGGATTTCTTGATTCGGGTCAACGGCGATGCGGGCCATATGGCCAAGTTGCTTCCTTCGAAAGCTCTTCCAGCTGGAACGATCGATGGACTGGTCAACGGCGCTCTAGTTTTGACCGGTCCAACGCTGTCGCCACATGTCCGGGGTGAGGTCATCTTGACCGAGTCGAAAGTGACGCTGTCCGATCTGGTTGAAAAACCGATCGGCGCTCCGGCGACGGTGGAGTTCGAGGGGACGATTCCGCGGGCCTCCGGGGTCATACTCGACAGAGTTGAGTTGCTCGTGCCGCCGATTCGATTGCCGTTGAAGGGCAAGATTCAATTGGGTGAACATTTTTCGATCGATGCCGCGCTTTCGACCGGTACCCTGTCGTTGTCCCGTGTGCCGGAATGGATTGCGAAGGGAGGATTTGAGGCAGGGAATATTGAGTTATCGCTCGACATGAAGGGGAAGGACCTCAATTGGAAAACATGGCGGACGACCGGGTGGCTGGCCTTAACCAATGGGTTGATGAATGCCAAGGGGGCCGAAGGGCCGATCGAGGACTTGTATCTGCGCGTCCATTTCGTGAAGAGCGGCGTGGAGATTAAGCGGCTGTCGTTCCATCTGCTCGACAGCGATCTCGCGTTGGAAGGGACGATTCGGAATTGGGCATCGAAACCGTTGATTACGGCGAAGATCGAGTCCAATCAAATGGATCTGGATCTGCTCATCCCAAAAGGCGAGCGGTCACCCATTCGAGAGTTTCTGGAAATCCTGGCAGATACCAGCAAGGTCCAGGTGTTGGCGTCGATGGCGCGCGGCCATTACAAACATCTCAAGTTTGGAAGTCTCTCCGCCCGTATCACCATTCAGGACGGCGTGCTGGATGTGGACCGTTTGTCCGGCCGATCGACCGGTGGGGAAGTGGCAGGACGTATCGTGGTGCAATTGCCGCGCAAGGAGCCGGCCGACGCCGAGGTCTCGGTGCGGGCGACGGGTTTGCTGGT
>JBDSKU010000344.1:0-13568 GCA_039916745.1 Nitrospiraceae bacterium | reverse complement strand
TTCATCGGCTAGCGGATGGGTTCCGGAGCAGAAGTAGAGACCGGTGCGTCGTTCGACTCGGCAACCCCCAGGAAACGAATAGGCCGATTGCCTTGGAGGTGTTCCGGGGTCAGGATATAGGTGCCATAGAGGCTTGTGGTCCAGATGCTTTTGGCCGCTTGTTCATTCCCACCGGAAAACGCATAGGCGAGTCCTCCGACAACCCCTCCACCGATGGCGAAGGCCAGCTTCAGCGGAAGATACAACAGGGTAGAGACACCGGCAGCGGCCTGCATGCCCGCGCTTGATGCGCTTCCACCTTCTGTACCTTCTTGACTCCAGGCCGAGGGCACCATGGTGACGGTGCAGAAGACCAGGAGCAAGACGGCTGCCACAAGCTTGCAGCTGAAACCGGCACGGGAACGATTGGATGACGATGAATAGATGTTCACGAAAAATCCTCCTTCTTCGACAGCGCGAGCTGAGCGGTAGGTAATGGTTGACCCCGAAGCCACTCACCTCTGATTTAGGGGTAGTGGGGTTATAACAAATTCAACAGTGATTGCAAACCCCCTGCCGCGCTCTGGGAGAGCGATTCATGGAGCGGTGACATCTCTCTGTATGAGGTCCAGTTCAGTGGCAATGTACGATGTAATGAAGTTCGTTCGCTTGATCACCGTATCGCGAACCTCAACAATCCATGTGTCGTTTGCGAGACATTGGTTGTCTTGCGTGATGCCAGCATGCAGCAGTAAGTCGAGCTTGCACCAGCAGACCGCTTGAATAAACAGTTCGTGAGCTCGCTCCTCATGTGCGAGGTGATCTTCCTCTGGGAGATCGCTCAAGGCCTGCGCCAGCCAGTCAGAAAGCGCCACATCAGCGTGGAGTTGATCGATTTGTGCGTCGGTGATCGCAACGGCGACCTGGATTCCGCCCTTCCAGCTCCGCTTCTTGACATTGAAGACACAGGAGGAAGTGAAGGGCCTTCCCTCCACCGGTTGTGGTCCGACAAACAGGGTCACACGAAATTGAGAAGGTTCTGGTCCATGCTCGACGGTCATGCGGCCTATTGTAACATGATCGTCGATCTCCTGGCCGCCTCATTGACGGCTTGCTGACCCGACGAATATGATGCCTCTATGATAACCAAAGCCCTGCAGCAACGTATCAGCGAGATTCAGCAGTCGCTTCGTGATGCCAGAGTCGACGGCTGGCTCTTCTATGACTTCCGCTATAGCGATCCCCTCGCCTATCGCATCCTGCAGCTTGACCCGACCCTCCATGTGACGAGGCGCTGGTATTACTGGATTCCCGCGCAGGGCGCTCCTGTCAAACTGTTGCATCGCATCGAGCCGCACGTACTGGATACCTTGCCGGGACAGACCGATTGTTATGTGTCGTGGGAACAGCAACGGCAGATCCTCGGGCGCCTGCTCGCCGGAAGCCCTCGTATCGCGATGCAGTACTCTTCGCTGAATGCGGTGCCCTACGTGTCACGCGTGGATGCCGGCACAATCGAATTGATCCGGAGTTACAACGTCGAGGTGGTCAGTTCGGCGGATTTGATCCAGGTGTTCGAAGCCTGCTGGACGGACCGTCAACTCGAATCGCATCAATATGCCGCTGTGGCCCTCCGGCGCATCGTCGACGAAACGTTCGGTCATGTGCATGAGGCGATCGCGCAAGGGCGGAGTCTCACTGAATATCGAGTCCAGCAGTTCATCGTGTCTCGCATACGCGATGCCGGGATGGTCACGTCGAGTGCACCGATTGCGGCCATCAATGCTCACAGCGCCGATCCCCATTATGGCCCGACAGAGGTTGGGTCTGCCGACGTCACTCGCGATGCGCTGTTGTTGATCGACCTCTGGGCCAAACGAGCGGAAGCCGGTGCGGTGTACGCCGATATCACCTGGACCGGTTATGTCGGCAAGACGGTGCCTGCAAAACAGCGCGAAATATTCGACTTGGTCCGGGCGGGACGGGACGCGGCCTTGACCTTCGTCAAGACAGAAATCGCTGCTGGCCATCGCCCGTTCGGCTGGGAAGTTGACGCTGCCTGCCGCCAGGTCATCCAGCAAGGCGGTTATGGCGATCAGTTCGTCCACCGCACAGGCCATTCCATCGGTGAAGAGGTCCATGGCAATGGAGCCAATATCGATGGCTTAGAAACACAAGATACCCGCCGCCTCATGCCGAAGACCTGTTTCTCGATCGAGCCGGGGATCTACTTGCCGGACGAGTTTGGAATTAGAAGCGAACTGGATGTGTACCTCTCTGACCATGAGGCGCTGGTGTTTGGATTGCCGTTGCAAACCGAAATCATACCGATTTTCTAGGCCTCGCCCTTCCTTGACAGTGCCTCCTCCTGGCCTATAGAGTTGCTTCGATTCTCAATAGGGGCAAGGCCGTCGGTGATTTACAGGATAAAGGAACCACGCCATGTTTGGTACCATGGGGATCTCGGAACTGATCATCATCCTCGTCATTGTCCTCATTATTTTCGGGGCAGGCAAGCTCCCCCAAATCGGTGAAGGGGTGGGCAAGGCGCTCAAGGGGTTCAAGAAGGAAGTCAACGAGATCCCCCCGCAGGCGGATGCGGCATCGACCGACGCCACTCAACCGGAGCCGATGCAGGTCCCGTCGACAATTCAGGCTGCACCGGTACCGGCGATGACGCAGGGACAGGCTCCGGCCGCTCTGAAACCGACGGCGCCCTACACGCCTGGGCCAGAGCTCACTCCTGGAACGACCGCTGCCTTAATGTACAACATGGCGGCCCAGCCACAGGCTCCTCGGCCAGCGACGGCCCCGTCAGCCTCCGCTCAATCAGCCGCGCAGGGTCAACAGCCTCCTACGATGGAAGAGCGCGCCGCGGTTCCCACGCCGATGATGAAGGCACAGTACCCGCCTCTTCCACCTGGTGCACAGGCAAAACCTGTGGCCAAGCGCCCGTCTGCCATCGTCAACAAGGATGCCGTGGCCCGCGTCCAGGCACAGCAAGCAGCCATGAAGGCCCAGGCCGCGCAACCGTCCGGCATCTCTCCGGGGGACATGCAAAGCTTGGGGGAAGGACTTGGCGATGCGTTGCGAACCTTCAAGCAGGCCGTCGCCGATGTCCGCAATTCCGTCGATCCGGAGATGCGAACAATCCAAGCCGAAATGGACTCTGCCCAGAAGGAATTTCAGCAATCCATCGAAGCAGCCAAAGAGCTGCCGGCCTTGCACGAAGAGCCTCCTAAACAAGCATGAGTCAGAATGCGGTCTTCATCAACCTGCCCGCTACCTGGGATCCGCTTTCTCGCATGACCTCTGTCACCATAGCTTGTGCAGTCGTCCTGAACCTCCTCTGTCTCGCCGGATGTATCCAGGACTCTCCGCCGCCATCGAAGGAACGCGCCGTCTCACTCTTGCGTGAGTTGCTCCACGATGACCGACCAGAGATGCAGCGAACGGCTGCTGAATCCCTGGGTAAGATCGGTAACCGAGAATCCATAGACTCGATTCTCTCCCTTGTACAGGATCCTGTGGAAGCAGTCCGAGAAGCGTCGGTAACAGCTATGGGGCGGATAAAACCCCCAGCCACAGATACAATCGTCGCCCTGTTGGCACAGGCGCTAGAGGATCCTGTCGAGTCAGTCCGGCAGGCGGCAGTTGTCGCGATCGGCGAGATCGAACCGGTCCCCCGGTTACTGGAGCCAATCGTGGGTCTATTGCGATCTTCGGATGCAGCGATCAGGAAAGCGGCCGTGCGAGCATTGCTACAAATCGACTCGAACCAATCGGTTTCTTCCTTAATCGCAGCAGGACAGGACTCTGACCCAGAAGTGCGTCAGGCAATTGTGGCGACGGTGGGCGAATGGGGCGGCGTGGCGGTCTCTCCGTGGCTCAGAGAGCGTTTGGCCCATGATTCCTCGCCTAGGGTGCGAACAGAAGCGGCCTATCGTTTGGGAATGCGCAGCGATGTCGAGGCGAAGGCCGCGCTTGATAGGGCAGTGGTCATGGATACCGACCGTGGGGTACGGAACTGGGCGAAGCGAGGAGGACCCTAGGTTGTGAGGCGAGTGCGGTTCAACGCCTCGACGAGTTCGACCAGCTCTTTGCGGGCCTTTTCGTCGATGTTGGTGAATTGAACGCCCATCCCGGGAAACAGCAGATGTCGTTCGGGTTTGTTGCGGGTCCAGGCGACCTTGGCTGTGGCCTGGTATTTTTCCCAGGGACGGTCTGGCAGAGCAAACTCAACGGACAGTTCGGTTCCAGGGGCTAGCGTGATGCTGCTTTCGATAAATAACCCGCCTGCACCAATACCACCTGTAAGGCTGTCGAACTGTTTACCTTCCGGTGTCGTGTACCGGACCTTCAACGCGAGTGGAGCTCTCGGGTGCGCACGGGCATGGGCGAATCGTGCGTCGTCGTCACCGGCCAGAACCTGCTCAATCATCTCTCCCCATGGAAGAACGCCAAGCAAGGCTCCTGTCGCACTCAGTAATGAGACCATTTCACGATCGGGGTCCATTTCGAGGATTTTTCCCATATGTCCCCCCGTCGTCGTCACATTGAACTTCATGGTCAGGCCCTTGTCTTGAACAGGGAATGATTCGATGGCAGGTGGATGGTCACTAGACTGGCTGGCCCACGGGCTGGAGAGATTTCACCAGGTCCAGCACGAAATTACGGATATCCGGGTTAATCTCCGTAAAGCGTACCCCCATGCCCGGACTAAACGTATATTGATCTGCCTTAGGACAGACCCAGGCGACGAGCCCCTTCGCGGGCAACCATTCTGACGGCTTCTCTGGTAGCGAAAATTCAAGCGCGAGCTTGGTACCGACCGAGAGAGGACTGTGGCTTTCGATAAAGAGTCCGCCGCCGCCGATGCCGCCTGCGCGACTTTCAAACTGCTGGCCCTCAGGAGTCTTGTATTTGATACGGAACGTGAGTGCCACCCGCGGCTCGTTCCTGGTTTCTCGGCTCGTCGGGGGATTGCGATAGGCCAGAATCTGGTCGATGACGAAATCCCAGGACAAATTGCCCATAGGTTCGCCGTTGATACCCAAGAGGGTGATCACTTCACGGGTCGCATCAAGGTCGAGAGCTTTGCCTTTGTGTCGAAGGCTTGAAGACACTGGATATTTCACACGTCCTCCACGTTCAAGTGTGACAATGCAAGTATAGCGCAGCCTTCTAGCTTGTCGAGCAAAAGCGCAAAGTTATCAACCTGTCAAAGATTGGGTCGAGGAAGATGGCCAGGAGCAGGCCGATTCGAGAGGGCGCTTTACAGAGGAAATACCAGGCCAGGAGTGATCCTGGCCTGGAGAGCTTTATGAATGACGGGTAAACTACTACGCGACAAACAGACCTACTTGCAATAACTTATGCTGTTTTTGCATCCTTATCTTGCTCGAAAATCCTGATGGGGGCATGCTTCCCAAGGATCGCATCCTCAGTGATAAGGACTTCCTTGATCTGCTTTTGCGAAGGCGCGTCGTACATCACGTCTAACATCACGTCTTCGAGGATGGCGCGTAATCCTCGAGCGCCGGTTTTCTGGATAAAGGCCTTCCGCGCGATCGCGCCCAGTGCACCTTCTGTGAACTTGAGCTTCACTTTTTCAAACGAGAGTAATTTCTCGTACTGTTTCGTGAGCGCATTTCTTGGTTCGGTCAAAATTCGAATGAGGGCTCGTTCATCCAGCTCATCCAACGTGGCCACGACCGGCAACCGACCGACGAATTCAGGAATCAACCCGTACTTGAGAAAATCCTCCGGTTGAACTTTCGCAAATAGTTCACCGAGTCGAATCTCGTTCCGTCCGCGAACTTCGGCCCCGAATCCCATCGACTTTCGATTCAAGCGTTGCTCGATAATCTGTTCGAGCCCGACGAACGCTCCGCCACAGATGAACAGGATATTGCTCGTGTTGACCTGAATAAACTCCTGGTGCGGATGTTTGCGACCACCTTGAGGCGGGACATTGGCGACAGTTCCCTCGATGAGCTTGAGCAGCGCCTGTTGCACCCCCTCGCCTGACACATCACGGGTGATGGAGGGGCTGTCGCTCTTACGGCTGATCTTATCGATTTCATCGATGTAGACAATGCCTCGCTCAGCCCGCTCGACATCGTAGTCCGATGCTTGCAAAAGCTTGAGAATAATGTTTTCTACATCTTCACCGACATACCCTGCTTCGGTAAGCGTCGTGGCATCGGCCAACGTGAATGGCACGTCCAAATACTTGGCGAGGGTTTGGGCCAATAATGTTTTCCCTGTGCCCGTGGGCCCCAGCATGAGGATATTGCCCTTTTGGAGCTGTACCTCGTCAGTATCTTTGTCTTTGGCCGAGATTCGCTTGTAGTGGTTATGCACGGCCACCGAAAGAATTTTCTTGGCCCGCTCCTGTCCCACGACGTATTGATCCAAGTGGTGTTTAATTTCCACCGGCTTCTTAATTTTTGATGAAATCTCTTCTTTCGCTTCTTCCCAATCCTCGGCAATGATGTCGTTACAGAGGTTGACGCATTCGTCGCAAATATAGACGGTAGGCCCGGCAATCAACTTGCGGACTTCGTCGCGGCTCTTTCCACAAAATGAGCAGCGGAGATGTCGATCCATCTTATCCTGCTTAGCCATGCGTCCTCCCCCCTGTTACTTGTCCTTCGCCCCGTCTTTTCCTGCATCGCCACTAACGGCCTTGAGAATCTTCGGTGGTCGCGAAATGACTTCATCGATGAGGCCATACTGCTTGGCTTCTTCTGCAGACAGGAAATAGTCCCGTTCGGTGTCTTGCGCGATCTTCTCCAGAGGCTGGCCGGTATGCTTAGCCATAATCTCATTGAGTCGTTCGCGGATTTTCAAAATCTCTCTAGCATGTATATCGATTTCAGTGGCTTGCCCGGAAAATCCGCCCATAGGCTGGTGAATCATGACCCGCGCATTCGGCAAAGCAAATCGCTTGCCCTTAGTTCCCGCGGTCAGCAAAAAAGCCCCCATGCTGGCGGCCTGGCCCAGGCAAATGGTGTTGATCGGGGGTTTCACATACTGCATGGTGTCGTAAATGCCCAACCCCGCCGTGACGCTTCCACCGGGGGAATTGACGTAGAGATTGATATCTTTTTCAGGATCCTCCGCTTCGAGGAACAGGAGCTGGGCAATAATCAGGTTGGCAAAGACATCGTCGATGGGAGCACCGAGGAAAATAATCCGATCTTTTAAGAGCCGGGAATAAATATCGTAGGCGCGTTCGCCCCGATTCGTCGTCTCGATTACAATGGGAACCAGCATGCCTGTCGTTCCTTTCCGCTTACAGTCTGTTGAACCCGAGATGCAAGGCCTGCCCTGAACCTCGGTGCTATCCCTGAATCACCGCATTGCGGTATACAAAATCCAAAGCTTTGTCCGCTAAAATCCTGGCGCGTAATTCGTCGATCGACTCTTGTCCTCCGGCTTTGACCATCTTGACGAGATCGGCAGGTGGCATTTTGAGCTCCGACGCCAGTCGCATGATCTCGGCGTTGAGATCGTCCTGAGTGACTGTCAGCCCTTCTTTTTCGGCGATCGCTTCCAGCACGAGGCCGAGCTTCACGCGGCGCGCCGCTTCGTCGCGATGCTCCTGGCGAAGAGCCGTGACATCTTCCGCACTGGGCGCTTCTGGAGCGGCACCTTTTCGCTCTTGCTGCTGCACGTGCTGGCGGATGATGGCTTCCAACTCACGCTCAACGAGGGTCTCCGGAAGATCGAAGTGGTGGGTCTCCGCGAGCCGTTTAATGATCGTATCTTTATACGTATCCTCGATCTCTCGCTTCAGCGCCTGTTCCATCCCGCCTCGCAGTTTATCTTTAATTTCCTGAAGCGTGGTGTAGGGGCCGCAGTCTTTGGCAAATTCATCGTCCAAGAGCGGCAGCTTCTTTTCTTTGACGGATTTGACCGTCAACGTGAACAGAACTGTTTTGCCGGCAACGCGTGGGTCTGGATGGCTGGCCGGGTAGGGCTGGAATATTTCGAGTACATCCGTCTCTTTCTTCCCCACGACATGCGAGTCGATTTCCAGTCCCAAGACAGAAGCCTTCGAGCCCACTTTGTGGAGTTGCCCGTCCTTTTTTGTTCCGTCCAACTGAGCTCCATCAAGCGTGCCTTGCACGTCCAGCACAATATAGTCTCCATCCACGATGGTATGGCCGGCTGGTGCGGCCTCCAAGCGTGCCTGTTGTTCGCGCAGCACCTCAAGTCCTCGGTCGAGCTGTTCGTCGGTGACGGTTCGCTTATCCGGCTTGAGCGAAATCGGGCTCGGCGCCTTATAATCTCGCAACTCGATGGTCGGCTTAATCTCGACGGTCGCAGTAAAGGTGAACGGCTCGTCTCTCTTAATCTTGACTCGATCCAACGGGGGAATTTCAACGAGGACCGGCACAATACCTGCTTGGCGAACAGCCTTGTCGTAGAAATCCGGCACGAGGCTTCGAATCACATCCTCTTCCACGGATTTGGAATAGCGTTTCTCCAGCAAGGCCAGAGGAGCCTTGCCAGGACGAAATCCCGGGATGTTGACCTGGCGGTTCAACTCGACGTACGCGCGGGCGAACCGTTGCGTGACCTCATCGGCCGGCACCTCGATCTTGAGGGCGCGTTTCATCGGTCCTAGTTCGGTCACTTCCATTTTCATAGCTGGTACTACCCTTTATTTTGTAAGAAGGCTTACAGGTGTCACTGTACCGTCGAGCCGTCCGTGGTTTGGTGCGAGCGGAGGGACTTGAACCCCCACGGTTACCCACGAGATCCTAAGTCTCGCGCGTCTGCCAGTTTCGCCACGCTCGCATAGTGAGGTCCGCTGGAGTCGGCTCCAGCATGATGGGCACACAAGCGAAATGACTCAATAGCGTCAGTCTTTTGTACCGTCGGATACGTCCTACTGTCAACCCATACTCCTGGGGGAGGGAGCTTCTGACCGCGCCCTTGATTGCGGCAGGAACGGAGTAGGATATAGGGGCTGGCCGACAACCCTTCATCGCCACCTTCCCCTGCCAACACCGCGCGGCACTTCGAAACAACGCGGGGGTAGCACCCTCCTCTCAAGGGGGTTATAATGCGCTGAATTTATATTGTGGAGCTCCAGCCTCCGGTGAGGCTACTCTTCCTGTAAGGAGGTGCCTGATGCGAGCATGTCTCCTGTCTCTAACCTGTGCATTCATACTCCTGCCAAGTCCGTCATGGGCCTACCGAGATTACTTTGCGGCGGATCAGAAGGCACAACTTGCCAAGGTCCAGGCGGTGCTGGTCGATGCTATGGCCCTCACCGAAAAGGGCGCCGTCGATGCGGGACCGATCGTCGAGATTGCCTCGCGCCGTCTCGGAGAACTGGGCTATACCATGGTGCAGGATCGCACGAAGCCCCATGACGCGGTGTTTAAGGTGAAGTGCGAACAACGGAAGACGTGGGAAGGGACCGCCACAGCCGGTGGTGATGCAGATTTACCCGATGCGCCGTCGAGGCTCTGGAAGGGCCCTGCCTGCCAGCTGACCTATTTGTTGGGAGATCTGAAAATCAAGTGGCAACGGGAGGTACGGACCGACTTTGACGATGCGGTCACAGCAGCCCAATCCGCACAAGCCGGAGAGCCCGGCGCCTACGCCATAAAGAAACTCACCGACGAATTAGAGAAATACGAGTTTCCCCTTCTATTGACGGCGGAGTGGGGCCAACCGGATCGGCTGCTGAAACTCTTGGATTCTGCCGGGACCAACCAGACACGCAAGGTCAAGATTATCTCGTTGCTCGGAGAAATGCAGGCTGACGAGGCCTTGCCCAGACTGAAGCAGGCGCTCCAAGATCGAGGCTTGGCAAAACAAGCCTTGGCCGCAATGGGCAATCTCGGGAGGGAAGGGATTCCTCTGCTGATCGAGATCATGAACACGTCAACGGACCTTGAGGTGCAAGCTGCGGCAGCCAAGGGGCTGGGACAGCTTGGCGGTCTGCACGGCGATGCCTCCGTCGTGCTACCGCTGTTGAGCAAGCTGAAGGACCCCAAGACAGACTGGCTCGTACTTACGGAAGTCTCCTGGGCCTTGGGAAAGATTCCGGACAAGCGATCGATCGAGCCGCTGTACGATCTCGATAGAAAGCTCCAACACATGCGGGACCCGGACAATATGCGGCTGAAGAAACTCAAGGAAGCGGTATTTTGGTCGCTCAAGCAGTGCGATACCTCGGATCAGCAATCTTCGGTTAGGTCCTTATCGTCCCTCCGAGCCGGCTAATTGCCGGCTCGGAGACAACACGATGAGCACCGTTCCTCCCGCGACTCCTCCTTCCCAATCTCCAGACGTGTTGGAGCGGATCACACTCCAGATGGCGTCGAGCCTCGACCTCCAAGTCGTACTGGCCACGATCACGCAAGGTTTGGTGGAGGAATTGGATGCGGCTTTCGCCCGCATCTGGCTCTTAGGTCCCGGCGATCTCTGTGCCAACTGTTACAAAGCGGCCGACTGTGCGAACCGGAGCCGCTGCCTGCATCTTGAGGCCAGTGCCGGGCTCTATACCAATCTCAACGGAGAATATCGCCGCATTCCGCTTGGCGCATTGAAGATTGGAAAGATCGCGCAAGGATCCGCCGCCATTTTTACGAACGACGTACTGGGCGACGATCGGCTTCCGAATAAGCAATGGATGATCGACAACGAGCTCCGATCCTTTGCCGGCCACCCGCTGAAGTTCCGCTGGGAACTGCTCGGCGTCATCGCAATGTTCGGACGCCGGCCGCTGAGCGGACAGGAGTTCGAGCGATTGGCCGTCTTTGCCAATGAGGCCGCAATTGCGATCAAGAACGCGCAGTTGTTTGCAGAAGTTCAACAGCTCAAAGATCGGCTTTACGCCGAGAATCTCTACCTTCGCGAAGAAATAAAACTCGAGCATAACTTTGAAGAGATCATCGGCGAGAGCCAGAGTATCAAGGCCGTACTGCGATCGATCGAACAGGTCGCACCCACCGACTCAACGGTCCTCATCCGTGGAGATACCGGGACGGGCAAGGAACTGATCGCCAGGGCGATCCACCACCTGAGCCCACGCAGGGCTCGCTCCCTTGTGAAGGTGAACTGCGGCGCAATCCCCGCCAATCTCCTCGAAAGCGAACTCTTCGGACATGAAAAGGGATCCTTTACCGGGGCATTACAACGCCGCATCGGCAGGTTTGAGCTGGCGGATGGAGGGACGATCTTTCTGGACGAAGTGGGAGAACTCCCGCTGGACGCGCAAGTGAAACTTCTGCGGGTGTTGCAGGAACGGGAATTCGAACGGGTCGGCAGCGGTCATTCAACGAAGGTCGATGTGCGGGTGATCGCCGCGACTAATCGTAACCTGCATGCGGCGGTGAAGGCCGGTTCCTTCCGGGCCGATCTCCTCTACCGGCTGAATGTGTTTCCGATCGAGGTGCCACCCCTCTCTGCCCGTGCCGCTGATATTCCGTCCTTGGTCAGCCACTTCATCGCAAAGTTTTCAACCAAACTTGGCAAGCGATTTGATGGTGTGTCTCACGCGGCCATGGACTGTCTGATGACCTATTCATGGCCCGGCAACATTCGTGAGCTGGAAAATGTGATCGAACGGGCGACGATTCTCGCGAACGGGCCGATGCTGCAGATCGATGACGCATTCCTCCATGCGGCCCCTCCACCCTCACATCGCGAGGGAACCATGGAAGAAGTCGAACGGGCGCATGTCCTACAGGAGGTCAACTGGGTCATTGAAGGGAAACAGGGTGCCGCCACTCGGCTAGATCTCCATCCCAACACCCTCCGCTCTCGCATGAATAAGCTCGGCATTAAGAAGCCCCGTCTTACCTAAGCATATCGATCCCTGCCTTCATCCCACAGAATATCGTGGCGCTACGATATCCCGTGGCAGGATCGCATCGCTGTACGGATTATCTTCTCGTCTCCACATCACTCAAGTCGTTGATACCGCTCTTTACTCCTCTCATTTCATGCCTGTCATTCTTTCTGGCATCAGCCTTGCGGTAGTGCAGGACTGCGATGGCCATCGCATTGCAATATCACGGCGCTCATTCCATCCAAGGAGATTCCATGAAAACTGCCATCATCATTCTGTCCGATCCGAAAAGTGGTTCTGAAGAAGCGCTTGGGCGAGTCTTTAATGCGCTGGCTCTGGCGTCCGAATGTAAGCAGAAGGGCGACGAAGTCGCCGTAGTGTTCAACGGCGCCGGCACGCGCTGGCCGGCTGAGTTGACCAAGCTCTCGCATCCGGCCAATGGCCTCTACAATGCCGTTCGCGATGTCGTACAAGGTGCCTCATGCGGTTGTGCGGAGGTGTTTGGGGCAACAGAAAGTGTCAAGGCTTGCGGAGTCCCGATGGTCAAGGACCATGCATTGGCCGGGACAGCAGGCCTCTTAAGCTTGCGACGCTACATAGCGGAAGGCTGGCAGACGATCGTATTTTGAGTCAATTCTCAGGAGACGGCCTCACGGCCGTTTCCTGGGTAGGGTGGAACTGAAGACGAACAGGGAGAGACGATGGCAACGAAGTATCTCGATCTGATGTTCACGGATGCCGTATGCCGTGCGCAGACCCAGTATTACGGACAGGCAGGCACGATTGCGGGCGCCCCCAACCGAGACCCGCTAGGCCAGGCAGAAGCGGAGTTCATTGCCACTCGGGACAGCTTCTACCTGGGATCAGTCAGTGAAAGTGGGTGGCCTTATGTTCAGCATCGAGGCGGGCCTGCAGGATTTTTGCGATTGATCAACGAGACGACCCTGGTCTTTGCCGACTACAAGGGCAATCGGCAACTCCTCACAACCGGCAATGTCTCTGAGAACGACCGCGTAGCGCTGTTTCTCATGGATTATAAGAACCGCGAGCGGCTGAAAATTCTCGGCCATGCCCGTATCGAGGATGCCCTGGCGCATCCGGAACTGGCCGAGCAGGTGGCGGATCTCAACATGCGGTCGAGCGTGGAACGGCTGGTCTTCATCGAAGTGGTCTCATACGACTGGAACTGTCCGAAATACATTACGCCGCGCTATTCGGCGGAAGAGGTCGAGGAGCTTGCCGGTCCGTTGAAAAGGCGTATTGCTGAACTGGAGGCCGAGCTTCGTACAAGGAAATCGTGATGGCATTCTGCCGCGAGCGGAAACAGCACGAGCAGGTTGTCCGATAAAAGGAGGGACCGATGACCAAGTTTTCACGCAGACGGTTTTTGCAACTTTCTGCAGCAACCGGTGGTGCCTTGGTGTTCGGGGACCTGATTGGGCAAATGATGGGGTTTACGGAGAGGGCAAGTCTCGCCGCCACGGGTGAACCGATCAAGATCGGCATTCTCGATCCATTGTCGAGCCCCTACAAAACGTCGTCGATTCATGATGTCCATGGCGCCAACGTTGCGGTGGACTTGTTCAACAAGAAGGGTGGTGTGCTGGACCGGCCGGTCGTCATTCTCGAAGCGGATGATGCGTCGAATCCGGAGACTGCCGTGAGGGTGGCGACGAAGTTCATCAAAGAAGACCGGGTCGATGTGCTGATGGGCACCTTCAATGGGGACTGCGCGCTCGCCGTCAGTGCCCTGGCCCAGAAAGAAAAT
>JBDSKU010000343.1:0-5902 GCA_039916745.1 Nitrospiraceae bacterium | reverse complement strand
AATGCTAATAATTCATCAGGAGTTTTCTTCCGGATATATTCAGCATTCATCCAATCGAGCTTCTCTTTCCCGAAAACCGCTCCTGCTTTATTAACTTTTTCAAGATCAAAAGTTTTGATCAATTCTTCCATCGAATATATCTCTTCCGTAGCAGAAGGATTCCATCCAAGCAATGCCACAAAATTTATCAGTGCATCGGGTAAATATCCTTTCTCGCGGAAATCTTCTACAGCAACATCACCCTGACGTTTAGAAAGTTTACTGCGATCAGGATTAAGGAGTAACGGCAGATGAGCGAATTTCGGCATTGAATCTTCCCAGCCGAATGCACGATAGAGCAGGACATGCTTCGGCGTTGAAGAAAGCCATTCCTCACCGCGTATCACATGAGTGATCTTCATTTTATAATCATCTATGACATTTGCAAGATGATAGGTTGGAAAGCCATCTGACTTGAGCAGCACCTGATCGTCAATGGTCTTTGAATCGAACGATACATCTCCGCGCACCAGATCATTAAACGTTACGGTCTCGCCAAGCGGAATGCGAAGACGAACAACGTGAGGAATTCCTGCTTCCTTCTTTACTTCAACTTCTTCCTCGGTTAAATTGCGGCAATGCCTGTCATACATCGGCGGCTGACCGGATGCCTGCATTTGCTTGCGGACTTCATCAAGACGCTCGGCAGTGCAAAAACAAGAATATGCTTTTCCGTTCTTTATAAGTTCGTCAGAGTAGTTACGATACATTTCTGTTCGTTCGGATTGAGTATATGGGCCATATTCCCCGCCCTGCATCGGACCTTCATCGAAAGTAATACCAACCCATTCCATCGTGCGAAGCAGATTTTCTACTGCACCTTCAACATAACGGGTACGATCTGTATCTTCAACGCGCAGAATATGTACGCCGCCATGATGCCTTGCAAAAAGGAAATTATAAAGCGCCGTCCGGAGTGATCCGACGTGAACGAAACCGGTGGGTGAAGGAGCGAATCTGACTCTTACCATAAAAAAAATAGTTAGTAATTCGTAGTCAGGATCTAAAGTGCTGGCTACTGACTACTAACTACGTAATTGGGCGAGCTATGGGGATCGAACCCATGACCTCCAGGGCCACATCCTGGCGCTCTAACCGACTGAGCTAAGCCCGCCATAATATCAATAAAAAATTCGTATGCCCGGCTGGACTCGAACCAGCGACCCTCAGCTTAGAAGGCTGATGCTCTATCCAACTGAGCTACGGGCGCACGCTATTTTTTCAATCACTTACGTGAAGAGTAGTTAGCAACGGTCTCGGCTAGTGTTCCCGGCGTGTTCTCTTGGAGGTATTTGTGAACCTTTTGAGCTGCTTGCGTCAAGTCCCGCTCCTCAATCGCATTGTATCGCTTCCACATCTTCTCTGACTTATGCCCAACGATCTTCATGGCGGTTGCTGTGTCTACCCCTGCCCTCCGTAAATTTGTAGAGGCGCAATGGCGGAGGTCGTGGAATCGAAAGTCTGTGATGCCGGCATCCTTCAGAGCAGTTTTGAAGGATCGGCTGACGCGCTGGAGCGGACTACCCTCATAGGTAAAGACATGTCGGGAGACGGCTTCATTATGGTGATGGAAGGACTAGAGACGGAGGCGCGAGAGGGGCGGAAAGGTTTGTGGGCTGATCTCCAGCCAATGCCGCCGTTGGAGTGGCGAAAGAAACAACGACACTAGCACTGCTAGGCCTCGGCGACCTACCAAGGTTTGACTCCCACCTGGATTGGGCCATAGGATACGCCTCACCAATTATGGAGGTGCGGTCATGCAAGTCCTCCTGCTCGCTCTTCTCGGTGGGCTCGTAGCCTTGGTGATGGGCTTCATCCTGTATCGCCTATGGCAGCGAAGGAAACCGACCCCCTCTCGCAATTTCCGTTGTGCTCACCACGTTACTGCGTCAGGTGAGCCCATATCCTTCCTCCTTGCTCCACTCAATACACCTCAAGCATAAGAAGGTAAGCGGGACCTCATCCTGAAACCGAGACGACCTCGTATCACGAAAAGCGGAGAGGAATAACAAAGGAGGACTTATGCCAGCAGAATGGGACGCAGAGAAATTGATTGATGCCGTACAGCAGGCGACCCCACCGACGAATAAAGCCGAAACAGACGAGGTGTAGGGGCTGCTTCTAGCAGTCTGCACCAAAATCAAGAATGGAATTCGTGTTCTCGCCAAGTACACGAAGATTTATCACGACAACTGGGCCTATGTGCAGATGGAACTCTGGCGGAACACATAGGAACATAACCCTGTAAATCTGGCAAGTTATCCACGCATCACATTAACGGTGGCGCATTGCATACGGCCTACGGAATTGAGCTGCTTTATTGGGAAGCCTCCGGCCTTCCGGTAGCTTCCTTCTTCATCGATCGAAAATTGCAGTGGCGTTCGAGAAGAACTAGGGGGAGTTTTGCGTGAACCGTAACGTGCTGTGCTTACGAGGGAACCTTGTCTGACTTCTTGCTCAACCTGTGTTGCGACACCACTATCAGGCTGAGACAAGCGCATCCCTGTGCTTTTCGATGTGCTTGATGACCTTCCCCGGCAGAGCTCTTTCCGCGAGGCGCAGCTCATAGCTTTTCTGCAGGTTCATCCAGAATTCAGCCGTGGTGTTGAAAAACGTCGCCAGCCGTACCGCGGTATCGCCCGTGATACCACGCTGCCCCTTAATAATCGCCGTCACACGATTCGCTGGAACTTCGAGGGCCTTGGCGAGCATATTGGCATTGATCTGCGGCTCTGAGGGTTTCATGAACTCCTCGAACAGGATCTCTCCGGGATGAACCGGCCGCATTCCGTTCTTGATCATGACTCATTCTCCTTCAGTGATAATCGGCGATTTCGACTTCATAGGGTCCGTCAGTCTTCCAGACAAAACAGATTCGCCACTGCTCGTTGATCCTGATGCTGTGCTGTCCGGCCCGACCCCCTTTCAACATCTCCAACCGGTTTCCCGGCGGTGAGAGCAGATCCTTGAGATCCGACGCATTATCGAGCATGGTCAGTTTCCGCTCAGCCGCCTTCCTGAAGCCGGAGAATTCCTTGACCATCTCTCCTGCAAAGAACAGTTGCGTCTTTTTATCCCGAAAGCCCCTGATCACAATATATAACCTACCATAGTTTTATGAGTTACGTAATGCGTATGTTCTAAATTTGTGCTAAAAGTTTGCAAAAGGGATCGCATTCGACAGAATCAATAGAACGGATAGAATCATCGCAAGTCCTTGCTACCACAGGAAAACTGGGAAACCTTAACGATTTCAAGCCATTGATATTATTGGTCTTTTATAGATTTTAAGGCGAGGGTCCTGGGTTCGAGGCCCAGCCGGCTCACCATAAAAAAATCAATCACTTGCGAGATTTCTCGCTCTCGTAACACCGCTCAAAACCGCCCCTTGTGCTAAACTTGTGCTAAACCGCTCCTGTTGAGGCTCATCCAAGACGTTCACTCCCTCTCGCAAACTCTCCGGCGAATGATGCGCATAGCGTTGCGTCATCAGGCGGTCTTGTCACCGAGCAGACGTTGTACCTTGTACAAATCCACTCCACGTTGCACTAATCGCGTGGCGAACGTGTGCCGCATGTCGTGAAAGTGGAAGTCTGGAATACCTGCCCGATCGCGCGCCTCGCAAAACTCCCGAACCACATAGCGTACTTGGAGTTCATTCCCGAGGGGGGTCCTGAACACGGGACCCGTGAGGCTCCCGTCGTCGCTTGCTTAGCCGCCAGCAGCTCGTACACGGTCGCATTCAAGGGGATCGTACGGCGAGTTCCGTTCTTACTCTTCATCACCATCAGGACTCCTCGCGCAAAATCCACATCCTGCCATTGCAGGTTGAGGATCTCTCCTTGACGCATCCCGGTATTCAGCGCGAACCCAATCATCTCTCGGAGCCATGGCGAGGACGACGCTAAGAGGTGTTCCTCTTCGCTAGCCGTCAGCCAACGGTCCACTTCATTGTGCACTGGCTCCATTGAGACTCGGTACATGGGGTTCGCCCGGCACCATTCCCATTCGCGCATCGCCACGTTGAACGCATGGCGTACGAGCTGTAGTTCCTTGTTGATCGTATTATTATATACCTAGATTAAAATACGTGATAAGCCATTCACTCGCTCCTGTCAGTTCCGAGAGGCTGCTTCATCCACGACTCGAGTTGTAATAGATACAGCGCCGCAGGTCCCACCCATCGAATTGACTCCAGGTAACGACCATCGATTAAACATCGAAAGAGACGGACGAACAATGATAATTTCGAAAGCAATGAAGACTCGTGCTTTACCGCAAAACGGGCCACATCAATAACGAATCGCCGGTAACGCTCCCGATCCTCGTCTGCAGAGGCGTGATGCACCGCATACGGAATGTCACGATGCTGCGGAAAAGCTAAGTTGATTGCCTCGGTGTGAAACGAATGATCGACAAACATGTGACCAGGGAGACCTGCCAGCAAATCATAAACGGCGTGATCTAAATATGGGCAGAGGACCGTCTTGATGCCTCTCAATATCCGATACGGAGACAATGCAATTCCCCGTCTCGTTCTATTCCAAAACACAAAGAAGCTGAGGGGATTTGACGCCTCTTCATGTCTTTTGAGCTCGGTGACGATTCTGTCGAGGGCGACCTCCCGGCTAACGAGGACTTTCATTCGAGAGCGGATCAATACGTCCCTTGACGACTGGCCGATTATATCCTGAGCCAATTGGCGGAATCGCCGCTCGTCGATCAGTTTCAGGCGGCCCTCCGTCAACAACAGTCCGGCCGACAAGACATCCCCGCCAATGCCGTCAAATACCGTTCGGCTCTTACCTCCTAAATGGCTTGTCGCGGGCATGAACCATCCGTGCTCACCCGTACACAGGTTAGTGATGTGGTTTTTCTCTATCTCTTGCTTAAAGTCGAGATGCTTAGTAGGAAGGATGATGATGGGGAACATTCACGGCTTGGGCAACTTTGGCGGCGACCACGGCGTCGGATCCGTCGCGCCGCCCCGGAAGATCTAGGGTGAAGCAAAAGGACGGGCAAGCATCGTTGCGTAGTAGTTCCAGCAAGATATGACGCGAATAACGACCTCCGCTGAGGAGCACGGAGAACTCGTTCTCCGGCACCCGATGGCGAATCGCTTGATGAAATAATTCCACATAGGCCTCCAGCGCTTGTCTTCGATCCAATCGTTGCGGCTTGGGAAAGGCCAATTGTCCGGAGATAGTAAGACTCTCACTCCGCCACTCGAGTACAGCATCTGGAGGCAGTGCCCTGATGGCAAGGAACGGCGTATCCTCCCCGAGAAAAATCCCAGATGAAAAAAGACCGCCAGCGCGGCATAGTCTAGATTCGACGGTGCGCCGAGCGCCAGCAAGTCAGCCACAGAGGAAGAAATCGCACATTCACTCTGCCCTGCATAATAATACAAAGGATACTACGCAGCATTTATCGTGATGGCTATCGCTATAAGAAAGCGGGGGTGATGTGCACGGCCTTAGTGCCAGCCAGTCAAGTGCAACCGGATCTGTTCGACCGGCAGGATCGTCCCAAATCGAAACGGTTAATGGCGGCTGGATGCCATCAATGATCGCTGGGGGCCGGGACGCTGGACTATGCGTCGAGTGGATTGACGAAAGCCTGGAAGACGCAGTGTCACCGACGATCACCTGCCTATACGACCGATTGGGCTGACCTTCCCGTCGTGGCAGCCTAGATATTCTACCTCAGCGAGCAATACCACCATTCCCACAACCCCTGCCTTGCGGTTTGATGCCTACCCTTCTAGACTGGGCCAGTCTGCGAGGCTCCTATGCCCTTCTCGATTCGCCCCTACCGTCGCTTTCCTATGCCATACGCTGTGACGAACAACTCTGGCACATGC